>DAISJE010000099.1:0-10924 GCA_036821665.1 Bryobacteraceae bacterium
GCCAAACCGCGCCAGGCGAATTGCTAACATCGTAACCTTTTCTTTTTTTATATTGTTACAAACTTGCCCAGGGCCGCGCATTCCGATCTGTATGCGTTACGGAACCGCCCCGGAACGAAGCTCAAAAACCCGGCAATCCGGGCAGCTTCATTTTGGCCAGTTTCTTTCCAAGAAATCCAGCCTGGCCCGTGAAGCTCTTCATCATTTTACGCGCTTGCGCATATTGCTTCAGAAGATTATTAACATCCTGAACGCTGGTACCGCTACCCTTTGCGATCCGGCGGCGGCGTGAACCGTTGATCAACATATGGTTCTTTCGCTCTTTCGGCGTCATGGAATCGATAATCGCTACCACGCGGTCAATCTCTTTTTCGTCGATTTTGGTGTCCTTCAGCTCTTTTAAAGGCCCAACTTTGGGCATCATGTCGAGCAGTCCGCCGAGCGAGCCTAGCTTTCGCACGGTCTTGATCTGATCGCGGAAGTCCTCGAGAGTGAAATCGTCTCCGAGAAGCTTTTCCTGCATCTTCTCGGCCGTTTTTTCGTCGATGGTTTCCTGAACTTTATCGATCAGCGACAGTACATCGCCCATGCCGAGAATTCGCGATGCTACACGATCCGGGAAGAAAGCCTCGAGAGCGTCCGTTTTTTCGCCAACCCCGACAAATTTAAGCGGCTGACCGGTAATCGAACGGATAGAAAGCGCCGCGCCGCCACGCGCATCGCCATCCATCTTGGTGAGAATGATTCCCGTGATTCCCAGTCTTTTGTGAAATTCGTCGGCGGACTTGACCGCATCTTGTCCCGTCATGGCATCGGCCACGAACAGGATTTCAGTTGGGTCGAGCGCCTCTTTCAGCTCGTGCAATTCCTGCATGAGCTGATCGTCTATATGCTGACGGCCGGCCGTGTCCACCAACAAGACATCCCTGCCGGTTTGCATCGATTCGCGGCGCGCCGAGCGAGCCAGTTCCAGCGGCTTCGTCTCTTCCGCCGTCCCCTCGTAAATCGGCGCACCCACGGTCTTAGCGAGAATACTCAACTGGTGGCGAGCAGCGGGGCGGTAAACGTCCACCGAAACGAGTTGCGGGCTGTTGCCCTCTTTCGCCAGAAAGCGCGCCAGCTTAGCAGCGCTCGTTGTCTTTCCGGAACCTTGCAGCCCCACGATCAGAACGACCGTGGGCGGCTCATTCGCAAAGCGCAGCCGGGACGTATGGCTGCCCAGCATCTTCGTGAGCTCATCACGAACGATTTTGACCACCTGCTGGCTGGGAGATAAAGCGGTAAGCACTTCCTCACCCATCGCCTTTTCTTTGACTTGCTCGATGAACTGTTTGACGACTTTGAAATGAACGTCGGCTTCGAGAAGCGCTACACGAATCTCGCGGAGCGCTTCCTCCATATTGGCTGTCGTTAGTTTGCCTTCTCCGCGCAGATTCTTGAAGACGCGCTGCAGCTTATCGGATAAGGTATCGAACATTCTTTATGGGCTCGGATAGCGGGAAGGCGAAGGTAAAGTAGTACGATTTCCCAGGGCGAGGAACCCTTAGTCTTAAATTATAGCGGATAGGCGCCGTTTGCCCCAGCGGCGCGAACCATTCGTATTACCTCTATTATTTCCTATCGTCGCCGTATTTAACCCAATCCTGGGCTTCGTATAGATGAAGTTTCAGAGCCGAGAGCGCATCGTTGGCGTACGCTTTTACGTCCGGATTCTGAGCGTGCTGTGCTTCGTGTTCGAAATCCGCCAGCTCTTTCTTGTCCGACTGAATTACTTCTTGAATAAACGCGTGATCGAAGCTGTTACCACGTAGTTTCGATATCCGCTGGATGGTCCGATCGCCCTGATCGTCGATGCCCTTCGGAATCGTTGCTCCAATTTTTCCTGCAAGAGCGCTGAGCGTCCGGTAATCCGATTGATCGTTCTGGCTTATTTCCTGCCCAAGATCCCGAATACCGCGCCTTTTCGAATTTTTTTCGGCCGTTTGCCCCAGATGAGCGTGAAGCATATCCGATTCAGCCGCGGTCTGTAAAAATTCTTGATCGTTCGCCGGCTTGGTTGGTGCATCCGATTTGGCAAACAACGGAAGGCAGAATAGCGCCCCGCAGATAAGTATGCTGGTCTGAATCCGCATTTCATGTTCCTCCTACATATGTCTCCAATAGGTTGGACGGAATGGAGCCGGAAATAGTAGCGGAGCTTCCCTATTTACGGGTGAAAACGGAAGATACGGATCGTCGCAGACGGATCGTCGCCAGAGTAAGTCGCGAGCAACTGAAAACGGGAAGGGTTTGAATCGATCGTTTGCAACAAAATCTCGTTGTGCAGAAATTCTTTATCAAACGGCCTCCCATCGATGACAACGAACCGTATGCCATCGTGAGCGAGTAAGGCCAGAACGTCCGTGGGCGAATAGACAAGGCTTTGATACGAAGACCCGTCCCAGTTCATTCGCGCCAGCGCTTTCGTCGCGCGCAGAATTGTGACATTTGGGCGTGGATCGAGCATGGCTACCTCGGATATCAGCAACCCTTCACCGATGGAGTTCGACGAGCTAAGAATAGCCTCTCCGTGAAATTCCGGATGCGAATGTATAAAGCGCGCGGCCTGGACGTACCCATAATGGGGATCGTGCGGGATCGCAAACGTTTCCGTGGCAAACATAATGCCGGCGGCTATCGCGACCAGACCCCGGCGCCACGTCGCGCTCTTTCCTCTTAACGGAAGCCCATCGGCAATCCAAATTCCACCAGCGATTAGAAACAGAACGAGCGCAGGCGCAGCAATCACCATCTTGCGGTCTTCCACGCCCGCCGGAACAACCGAATGGAAAACCCAAGTCGCAAGGATCAGTGCAAGCATCACCGCCGGGAAAGGTGTTACAGGCCGCCCGCGAAACAGAGGCTGCAAAATCTGTACGGCTAAGCCGATTGCGACGAGCACGAACAATGCCCATCCTGTGATGCGGATGATGATGAGAGTGAATGCGCCCAATGCGCTCAAGGTGTAGTGCGCGCTGGGACTGGAACTTGCCCACCCTTCCGATGCCAATCCCATGGTCGATATTTGCCAGGGGAGGCATAGGACGGCCACAATAAGAACAGACAACCAGAACGAAGGACGAAGAAGAAGCGATAATTTACGCGTAAGTAGTAGCGCCAGCGGCGGAATCAGGCAGAGCAGCCAGCCGTTTCCCTTCGTCAAAACAGCCAGCGAGAGAAAAACCCCGAACCAAATGCTGTCCTTCCGTTGTTCGGAAACGATATAGCGCGCGAAGAACACTGCGCTCCAAAAACAAAAGAGCGTTAGAAGCATTTCCGACATCTCTTCGTCCGTACAACTCTGCACCAGCGGCAGACAAACGAACAAGAGCGCGCCGAGCCGGGCCGCGGTCACGCCGAAAAAACGTTTGGCCTCGTAATAGAGAGAGAAGGCCAGCAATGCCGTGGTAAATGCAATTTCCAGACGAATGGAAGCACGCGATGCCGAGAAGAGTAGCATCCAAACCGATTGCACCACATAAAAAACCGGTGGCCAGTGGCCAAACGCTACCTTCGGATAATGCGAGTAATAGTTCTCCGCAAATCGCATCGGGTGCAATAAATCGGGCGCCTTCAGATATTCGCGGACCATAAGCGAAGTAACGTAATGGGCCGGCTCATCCGGGTAGGAGCCAAACTCACTGTGATACGCTCCGCTCGCAAACTGAAGAAGGACAATAATGGCAAACAGAACAAGGAAGGTTGCTACGTTAAGGCGTAGCGCGGGCAAAGACAACCGGTCACGCCAGCCCTCAAAAGCACTGGAGCGGCTCATGGTCGAGTGCAGCTCTGAGTTAACAATCATTTATGAGTTCAAAACAGAAGGACGCGAGCTACGCTCCCTTCCATCGTACTTTGTAAACACTCCGATCGCACGAAAGCCGGCACTGTAAGATTCACCAGTTGACGCTTATCGCAACTAAAAGTGTGTTACAGAGTGTGTCCTTACATACAGCTTCCTGTGGATTTCGTAGAGCTGCTCTCCGATTAAGGGCCAATCATATTGCGCGCAAACCATTGTTTTGGCGCTATCAGTCAATGTCCGCGCCCGCACGGGATCTTGAAGCAGGCGAACGAGTGCGGATGAGATCTCCTCGGGCGCATCGCCGATCAATAGTTGCACGCCGTCTTTTACATCGAGGCCTTCCGCCCCAAGCGTAGTCGACACAACCGGAACCCCCGCCGCCATCGCTTCCAAAATCTTAAGCCGTGTACCGCTGCCTACACGCAGTGGAACCACAACGGCCGCCGCATTGGCGTAGTAAGGCCTGACATCGTCCACGCTTCCTGTAACTTGAATATTCGCCGACGCCAGAGCGCGAACACCCGGCCCCGGGTTACGGCCGGCAATAGTAAATACCAACTCGGGAAATTGACTTGCGATACGCGGCCAAATCTCGCGGGCGAACCAGGTTACGGCATCTACATTAGCGTGATAATCCATGGAGCCGACAAAGAGCACGCTCTTCCGCGAACTGTTTCCCGAACCGATGCGTCCTGCCGCGACCTGCTCAAAAGCAGCATTATCCACACCGTTCGGAACCACATGCACTTCCGCGTGGGGAGCGCGCTCCTGGAGCAGCAACCGTTCGCGTTCGCTGACCACCAAATGAACAGCAGCCTCCGAAAGAAGCGTTCGCTCCGCCTGCTTTAGCAATTGAGCAGTCCGGTATGCCACTAGCCGCTTGGCCGGATTGCGGGTTCGCGACGCATAGCGTGCCATTAACTCGGATTCGACATTATGCCAGTCGGCCACTACCGTGGGCCGATTCGCGGACTTCCGGATCACGTCCAGATACGAGAGCAGATGCACGCTCTCCAGTTGGACAGCATCAAACGATTCTTTGGTCAAAAGTGCGGATAACGCGGATGCAACGTTCTGAGAAGCGTAGTTCAAAACGGTCAATGGCAGAGGTCCGGCGATGCCGCTCAAAATCTTCCGGATTGTGTAAGCAGAATCCCGCTCAAACGTCAGGACCTGCCCGAATTTGGTCTCAGGCCACGTCTCCGTTGCTTTTTCATTTGGCCGTGAAAGCTGCAAAAGCGTGACGGAACACCGCGCCGCAAGCGCATTTGCCAAATGAAAATTTCGCAGCAGCGCGCCGCCGGTAAGAGGCCATACTCGCTGTGGACAGAAATAAAGGATGTTCAAGAAGCTAATTCACATGAGCCGGGATGGCACGATCACACACCTATAATGTAAAAAAGCTCACCATCTACTCTCAAACCCCGCGACCCAATTTCGGAAGATTGCTTGAATTCGATAAACGCGAAAACCTTAAAATCGGCAGCCCTGCAAACTTTGCGGTCTGTGGGCGTATTTTCCATCGTGAAGCGGTCGCAATGGCGTAAGCAGCGTCTTTTGATTCTATGCTTTCACGGCCTTTCCATCGATGATGAACACGAATGGCTTCCACATCTGTTCATCACGCCCGAGCGCTTTCGTCAGCGGCTTGCCTGCTTGCGGAGTATGAATGCCCACGTGCTGCCGCTCGGCGAAGGTCTTGCGAGGCTCGCGTCAGGTTCATTGCCGGAAGCGAGTGTCGTGCTGACATTTGACGATGGATTTTTCGATTTTTCGCAACATGGCGTTCCGCTGCTATCGGAATTCGGATTTCCGTGTACGCTGTATCTGACAACCCACTATGTCAGGCACAGATACCCGCTCGCGAACTTAGCTCTTGATTATGTGCTTTGGAAATCGCGCAGAAGCTCCATACGGCTCCCCGAGTATGGAATCGAAGCCGATATATCGATTGCTTCCTACGTAGAACGTCAAAGGGTGGTATGGCAAATACTCAAACAGGCTGCCGCTCGCGGAGTGAGTACCGCGGGCAAGGACGAGATCGTAAGCAGCATAGCGGAGCGGCTGGAAGTTGATTATCAACAGATCCTCAACCGCCGGATATTGCAGCTTCTAAACGCCGACGAAGTCGCGAACGTAGCGCGCCAAGGCATCGATATTCAGTTGCACACGCATCGGCACCGTACGCCTTCGGACCGCGAGCTTTTTATGCGGGAGCTTCGGGATAACCGGCGCGAGATTCAGGAAATGACAGGAACAAATCCGGTTCATTTTTGCTATCCGAGCGGCAACTATTCCGAGCAGTTCTTTGCTTGGCTCGGCGAGTGCGGCGTTCAGAGCGCAACCACCTGCGAGCGCGGATTGGCAACCCGAGCGGCTAATCCGCTCCTTCTGCCGAGAGTATTGGACGACAGCACAACCGATTTGCTGCGTTTTCAGAGCTTCGTTTCGGGTCTATTCACGTAAGCCCGGCCTGCACTTGGCCACAATCAACGTAATATCGTCGTGCTGTTCAACCCGGCCGAAGCGCCGAACTTCCTCAATCACCGATGTCAATAACGCTTGTGGAGATAGATTCCGGCGCGACCATAATGCGTCGATCAACCGCTGCTCCCCGAATTCCTCATCCGCGTCATTGAATGCTTCGGTAACGCCATCCGTATAGAGAACGAGCACATCTCCCTGGAACAGTTCGCATTCCGAAACGAAGCACTCCCATTCTTTGAAGAGCCCTAACACCGTTGACGTGGAGACCAGCCGGTCAACAGTGTCACTGCTCCGCAAGATGAGGGCTGAAAGATGACCGCAGTTCGCATATCGCAAACGGCGCGACGTGTCGTCATACTCGGCAAAGAAGAGTGTCGCGTATGCGCTATCGTTCGTGTTGGCGTAGAAAAGTTGGTTTACGGACGCCAAAAAGCGTTCCGGCTGATCGAACGCGATTGCGCACTGGCTACGCAGGTTCGCCTGTAAATTCGCCATCAGGAGAGCCGCAGCCATTCCCTTCCCTGCGATGTCGCCGATCACCAGGCCATACCGTTCACGCCCCAAATCCAGAAAATCGTAGTAATCCCCTCCCACCTGACGGGCTTGAAGGCAGGTGCCTGCATACTCCAGTGTTTGCAATACAGGAAGTGTTTGCGGAAAGAGCCGTGCCTGTACCTGTTTCGCAATTTCCAATTCCTGAGCCGCGCGGCGCTCGGATTCCTGCTTTGCGGCCTCCGCCTGGCGTTGCGCTTCAACCGCGTGCGTCACTGCGTCGAAGCTTACCAGCGCAAACGAATTTCGATCGGCGTCTTCGAAGCGCGTAAAGATCGCTCCCCAGATAGGTGCCGTTTCTTCGGGCGGTATGCTACCCGGGCCGCTCCGTACGTGCTCGTACTTGATACGCCGCAATCGCGGAGTATGACGAAAGCGGACCCCTCGCGCACTCCATTCTCGATATTTGGCCGCAACGTCTTCGGTGACAAAAACAACCTGCGTAGCGCGCCCAATAAACTTGTATTCTTTCGTACCCGGCTCGGGCGCGATGAGTGTCAGCACGGCGCTTCCGTCCGGAGGAGCTACCGCTAACCAGCGTTGTCCCGTGGGAAGGCGGGCATCGAAGGCCAGATTGAATCCGAGCTGATCCAGATAGAAGCGCAAACTTCGCTCCTGGTCTCGAACAAAAATATTAACTGCGTGGATACGCAGATGCGGGCGTCCTGGATCCGCGTGAAAGGTGGACGGATCAGGCGCGTGAACCGGCGAGGAACTGCCCATCGGGGTGATTATAGGAGTTCGCATGAGCTTCAGTCACAACTACTGGAAAATATTCATTCTCAATTAAGTTCAATCGCACAAATTACTTCCGCGCCCAGCACACCTCTTGCGGTACACCGGACTCTAATAACGGCTTTCTATCTTGAAAGCGTGAACAAGCTCGATCTTGCCCGCACGCTAGCGCGGGTTGCGCATCGATCTCGCGCCCAGGCGGCGGATGACGTAGACACGCTCGTCTACCAGATGCTGAAGAACATCAAGGAACCGCAGAAGCGGCGTCTAAAGGCTAAACAGCAGTCACCGGTTACACCCGTATCCGAACCGAAAGGCCGTTCTTGAGTAAGGGAGTGCGTAGCAAAGTCCTTCTGCAATTAATCGATCGCAACTTGCGAGAAGGAGCGAACATTGAGATCGACGGCTTGGGACGATTCCGGCTCGACAACGCAGGAAATGTCATTTTCGAGGCAAGCAATCGCATTCAGGTCTTTCTAGCGTATGCGGAAGAAGACCGCCCCGTTGTCCGAAAGCTCTACGCGGCGCTACAGCAAGCCGGCTTCGAACCCTGGATGGATCAGGAAAAACTTCTTCCCGGGCAAAATTGGCCGCGCGCTATCGAACGCGCCATCGATCTCTCGCGATTTTTTCTCGGATGCTTTTCAGAGCGATCTACCGTGAAACGCGGGCACTTTCAATCCGAGCTGCGGTACGCACTTGACCTTGCGGCGCGCATCCCCAACGAGCGTATCTTCCTGGTCCCCGTGCGACTGAATGAGTGCGAACTGCCCCGCAAAATCGCGAGCAAAGTACAGTATGTGGATCTTTTTCCAAACTGGGAACAAGGGATCGCGACTCTTGTCGAGGCGATGTGGCATCAGGTGATTGATCCCAACAAGAGGCTGAAACTGACCAGCTAGCCTTTGTTACCCAGCTTCTTCTTTGCTTCCTTGGCGAACTTCGAATCGGGCGCCACTTGAACAACCTTTTCAAAAGCGGCTTTGGCGCCGTCCTTGTTCTTTAACTTTTCTTGCGCTTCGCCGATCTTGTAGAATGCCTCGGCATTGCGGGGGTTAAATCTCGTCGCTCGCTCGTAGCGGTGCAGAGCGGCGCGAAAACCCGCTGGCGTGCCCTGATGCATGTAAAAGTTCCCCACCTTCACATTGCGCTCCGATTCGAGCGGATCTAAAACGAATTTTTCAGGCGCGACGGACTCGTCCTCTTCCGGTGGATTTTGGTCGTCCTCGGAAGGAGGCTGCTGTGCCGGTTTGGGTTGCGATTGCTGCGATGAAGATTGGCTTTGCCGGCCGAATGCCGGTGAAAGGACGGAAAGCTGCAGCAAACACGCACCCAGCAACATCCTGCGTGTCACAATTGCATTATAAGCTGCACATGGAAAGAAACGATGCGAAGGTGCGGCTTCGGGAAAAAGTAGCACAGCTTCCCACCCGGCCGGGTGTTTACCTCTACAAAGACGCTGCCGGGACGACTATTTACGTGGGTAAAGCGAAGAACCTTCGCAGCCGCGTTCGAAGCTATTTCAACGAAGATCGCCTGGCAGACGTTAAGACAGGAACCCTGGTCGCTGAGGCGTCCGATATCGACTTCATCCAGGTCGATAACAACAAAGAAGCTCTCGCGCTTGAGAACAACTTAATTAAGCAATATAAACCGCGCTTTAACATTCTTCTCCGCGACGACAAGACGTTCCCTTACATAAAACTCACCGGCGAGCGGTATCCGCGGGTGTACGTGACGCGCCGCATTCTGAAAGATGGCGCGAGCTATTACGGCCCATTCTTTCCGGGGAATCTCGCGCACCGGCTCGTGCATTTTATTCACCGTCATTTCAAGGTTCCCTCCTGCAAAATCGATCTTGAACGCAAGCACACGCATCCGTGCCTCGAGTACCACATTCACCGCTGTCTGGGCCCTTGCACGCCGGCCTTGACGACCGACGAAGCCTATGCTGCCGCGGTCCACGATACACGCCTGTTTCTGGAGGGCAGGCATCACGATCTGGCCGATGAACTGGAACGGCGCATGAATGCCGCCGCAAACGAAATGCGTTTTGAAGAAGCCGCCAGCCTGCGAAACCTGATGTCCACCGTGCGCGAGATGGAAGAAAAGCAGAAGATGGCAGCCGTTGAAGGTGACGATGTCGATATCTTCGCTTATCATGCCGAGCCGCCGCTCGTTGCAGTCAACCTTTTCCATCTCCGGAAAGGAAAGATCGTCGACCGGCGCGAATTCTTCTGGGAAGACCAGATCGAATTCGATTTATCGGAGTTCTTCGAAGCGTTGCTCGGCCAGTTTTACCTGAACAGCCAGTACATACCGAGCCTCATACATGTTCCGGCTGATTTCGAGGCTCGTGAAGAGCTGGAAGAGCTGCTATCGGACATGCGCGGCCGCAAAGTTGAAATTCTTACGCCGCACAGAGGAACAAAGAAGGCTTTGCTCGCTCTTGTCGAAACGAACGCCAAGCACAGTTTCGATCAACGCTTCCGCGTTTTGAAGCCTTCCTCAAAGGCGATTCAGGAAGCACTGCAGGACGCCCTCAATCTGCCGGATGCTCCGCGCCGGATCGAATGCTTTGACATCTCGCACATTCAGGGGACGGACAAAGTCGCCAGCATGGTCGTCTGGGAAGACGGCGCGATGAAGAAGTCCGATTACCGGAAGTTCATCATTCGTACGGTTGTGGGTAATGATGACTTCGCATCGATGCGGGAAGTAATCACGCGCCGGTATAGCAGGCTGCAGGAAACGAAGCAGCCGTTTCCGGGTCTCGTTCTGGTTGATGGAGGGCTCGGACAGTTGCACGCCGCGGCCGAAGCTCTGGAAGCCCTTGGAGTCACGCTCCAGCCTCTTGCTTCTATTGCCAAGCGCGAAGAATGGATCTACGTGTACGGTCAGGACAATGAGCCGATCGTTCTCGACAAGTTCTCGCCCATTCTGCACCTTATACAGACCATTCGCGATGAAGCGCACCGCTTCGCCGTGACCTTTCATCGTACGCGTCGCAACGCTCAGCGCTTGACTTCGGAGTTACATGAGGTACCCGGCATCGGTCCGAAAACGGTAGAGAAGCTGTTGCGCACCTTTGGCAGTTTGGAACGAGTACGCCAAGCATCGAAACAGGAGCTGAACGCGGCAGTCGGCGTTGCCTGTGCGAATCGGCTAATCGCGTACCTCGAGGCTGACCCGACTCGCTCACCGTTGACACAGATTAACGGCTGAATGACAGAATCCCCGCTCTGACGCCGCGGCGCTGAAGAACGCCTCGGGATCAAACCACCACAACCGCGACCATTCCAAAAG
>DAISJE010000100.1:0-10844 GCA_036821665.1 Bryobacteraceae bacterium
AGTATAACGGCTATTCCGGCGAATGTGGCAAGCAGGATTACCTGGAAGCGCTGTTCTGATACGGATCTCGCTACGAGTTGGCGCATCGTCTGGACGGAGGGGATGGCGGCTTGCGGCTCCAAGTCATGCACAATCCGGCGAACTGCTCCGGATATGCTCTCAGGTTTATTTTCTGTCCGCACGACAAGCGACATGTTCAAATCCTGTCTGCGCCAGTCTGGGAAATATACCATCATGGTGGGCTGCTGTGTTAACGAAGCGGCGTACGTCGCGCCCGCTACTCCCACCACGTTCATCAGCTTATAGCTGTAGATGCGAATGGGTCGACCTACAGCGCTCTGTCCTGGCCAAAGCCGCTCCGCGAGATTTTCGCTGATCATTACTTCGGTTTTATCCCCATCTCGCTCATCAAAAGGCCGACCTTCTTTAAGCTGTATACCGGCTGCCTGGAAATACGTCTTGCTGGCTGAGCGGTAATTCGTCATCTGCCATTGCGTGACTGGCGGCGTGGGCCGGTCGCCAGCGGTTGCAGGATTATCGTTGCTCTCTCCCGTAAGAGGAAGATCTGAGATCAGACCTGCCGCCTTCACTCCTGGCAGCGAACGGACCTGCTCCGAAAGTCGCTGATAGAAGGAAGTAATCTCTTTTCCTTGCCGATATTTTTCCGGAGGCACGTTGATCCGCAGGGTCAATAAATTTTCGACCTTCATTCCTGGGTTGACACCGAGGATCGCGGCAAAGCTGCGCATGAGTAGTCCGGCGGTGAGTAGCAATACCGTGCTGAGCGCGACCTCCGCGACTACCAGAAATTTGCCTGCTCCATGTCCTCGCCGCCCTTCGCCCGTTGTTCTGGCTGCAGATTGCAAAGCCTCTTGTGGATCGACATGAGCCGCGCGCGAGGCGGGCCAGAGCCCGAAGATGAAGGCGCTTGCAATCGACAAAGCGAGCGCCAGCAGAAGCACCGGCCCATCAATGCCGAGTTCATTGATTCTCGGAAGGTCTACCGGTGCCCGGAGCTGTATGAGCTTCACTAGCCAGGCTGCCAGGAAACAACCGAGTGCGCCACCTGCGATGGAAAGGCACAGGCTCTCGACAAATGCACTGCGCAACAAGTTGCTCGTTCGTGCCCCTATTGCGATCCGGATCGCCCATTCCCGCTGTTGAGCGATTGCCGGCACCAGCAGAAAATTGCTTAGGTTGATGCACACAATCAACAGCACCGATCCGACCGCGGCAATGAGCACGAGCAGCGGCAAACGTATGTCCCGCGCCATCGTTTGCTGTAAGGGACGAACGACGGGATCAAACTCAATCGGCTCCGGATACCTTTTCAGCATTACCTTTTCGAGCGCGGTTACGTCTGCAAGGACTTGCTTTATGTTCACGTTGGGTTTAAGACGAGCGATTGCAATATAGTGCTCCTCACCGTCCGGACTCGCACGCTCCTCTTTGCTGAAAACGAGCGGAACCCAATAATCTGTGTACTCCGGCAGAATTTCGAGATCCGAAAGCTGCTTTCCACGCGGGAACGGAAAACCCGCCGGCATAACTCCGACCACCTCGTAAGGTTGGCCGTCCAGCACAAGGGTCTGGCCCAATGCATCAGATCTTTCGTTGAACACTTCCGCCCATAGCCGATGACTGATTACCACCACATGCTCTCGCCCGGCTTTATCCTCGCCTTTTATGAAACCGCGCCCGATTGCCGGTTGGATACCGAGCAGATGAAACAAATTCAGTGACACGCGTAGTCCATTCACCTGCGTCGCTTCGCCGCGGCCTGACAAGATGTGCGAGTCCGGCCGGATCATGCTGATTTCTTCGAGCGTGCGATTGTGATCACGCCACAACTCATAGTGTTGTGCGTTCACGGGTATCGTATCGAGCGTTTTCGAAAATTGCGGTACCCGTAACAAGATGGTCACAAGCCGGTCCGGATCTCGATATGCCAGCGGTTTCAGCAGCACGGTTCTGGTGATGCTGAACATCGCGGTCGTCGCGCCGATTCCTAAAGTTAGAACGGCTACCGCGAGCAACGAAAATCCTGGCGTTCGAGAAAGCGAACGGAGCGCGAAGCGAATATCCCGGTACAGATTTTCGATCCAGCGCGTACCCCGAGTATCCCGGCACTCTTCTTTGACCTGCTCGATACCGCCGAATTCCAGCCGCACTTGCCGGCGCGCTTCGTCCTCGCTCAGCCCAGTGCTCTTCATCGCCGAAATCCTTTCTTCGATGTGAAACTTGAGTTCATGGCTAAGGTCCCGTTCCAGTTTGTTGCGCCGCCATAAGCGTGACCACCACATCATTGCGCACCCTCCTCGGCCAAGCCCAGAATTAGCCCGACCGCCTCGGCCAATCGCCGCCAGCTTGCAGCTTGTGTTTCCAAATGGGCTCGCCCCTTCTTTGTCAGGCGGTAAAACTTGGCATCCCGTCCGCTGTCCGTTTCCTTCCAGTCGGATTTGACAAAGCCCCGATTTTCTAGGCGGTGGAGAGCGGGATAGAGGGAACCTCCTGGAACCTGAACAATATCGCGCGAGATTTGCTGCAGCCGCTGCGCGATGGCATAGCCGTGCGCCGGCTGAACGGCCACTACTTTCAGGATTAGGAGGTCCAATGTACCTTGGGGGAGATCGGATTTCGGCGAAGGATCGTCCATAGATTTCACTTCTATCTATTTATACGCCTAGCATAGATAGAAGTGCAAGCTGTTCAGTTCGGCGAGGCCGCAACCCTTTTGAACGGACAATCAGTCCGAGACGGTTACTCCTGAGATTCGTCGGATACACCGACTGCTTGCGCGTCGCTTTGGTGAAGATCGAGCGCGGCGTTCAGTTCTGTCTGCTTGAGCAGTAGTTCTTTCAATCGCGCTTCGTGTTCGAAGGGCTTTTCCGCCTCGCGCCGGTAAGCGGCCAAATCGCTTTCGAGCTGCTGAAGCTTTTCGGCTTCCCGCTCGCCCATGCGTTCGAGTGAGCGTAGAGCGTATTCGATGCTTTGGATCGTGCCAACCGAATTCCCGGGATTCAGCGTGGCGGTGTACGTACCGTTGGCACGCACGAAGAGCGAGGGAACTGGATTCGGTTCGAGGAACGAAGGCCGCTTACCCTGGCTCCAGATTTGAAACCCACGGAAGTGAGCACGGAGTTTGCGGGCTTCGTCGTCCTTCCAGGTAAGGACCAGATACGTAAGGGCCTTTGCCGCTTCCTCGCGTGCGCCTTTTCCAGAATATTCACGATTGCCGATTTTCATCGAGAAGCTTTCCATATCCTGTGTGTTGCGCAACTCAATATCGGCCTGAATCTGAGCGATCATTTGGCGCGACCGCTCAATGCTGTACGGAAGTTCGGCCATTTGGCGGCCGACACGGTAAAGCTGGTTTTGGTGTGTAGCGCGCAGGGCGTCAAGCTTCCGGATTTCAGTATCGACGCGCACCTTCTCCATGACCAGCGGATTCCCGGAGGCAATCGCTTTGATTTCGGCGAAAGTGAGCGCGGCGTTTTCGAGATCCTCGACCCGGCGCGTCGAAATCTGGCCGCACATGACCTGAGCGATGAACCGGGCTTTCACTTCGAGCAATTGCCACATGTAGGCATCGAAGGACCCGGTGGTGACGTAACGGTAGATACGGACTTGCGCGTAGTAGTGATTGCCTTGACGCAGGATACGCCCTTCGCGCTGTTCGATATCGCGAGGCCTCCAGGGTGCATCGAGATGCGTCAGAGCGGCGAGACGGCGCTGGACGTTGCTGCCGGCCCCCATCTTTTCCGTGCTGCCCATGAGGATTCGGATTCTCCCCGCGTTCACGGCATCAAAGAGCAGTTTTTTCTTGGCATCGGTATCCGCATCGTGAATGAAAGCAATCTCCTGCTCCGGAATGCCAAGCTCAATGAGTCTGCTACGCACTTCGTCGTAAACATTCCAACGCGCTGGGTCGGGTGTAGACAGATCGCAGAAGACGAGCTGCGCGCCACGGTCTGTGGCCGTTTGCTTCCAGACCGTGAAGATGCGCTGGATCGCCCGTTTGAGCTTGGTATCGTGCTCGGGATGTTCGGGCAACCCGACCAGCCGGAGATCGAGAGCCGCCTTCCGGCCATCCCCCGTAATCTTGAGCATATTATCCACGCTGGGGTCGATCCTCTCTTTCTTCAGGCTCTCCGCTCGTTTCACCAGGCTCTGGATGTAGCTCTTGAGCGTATCGCTGGCCGGCGCTACTTCGATGAGCGGGCGGCCGGTTTCGAGTTCGGGCCGGGGCAGGTGCAACATGTCGGCTGTCTGAATATCGGCCACCGTACGGAACATGGAAAGCAGCTCCGGCATATTGATGAACCGGGCAAAGCGCGTATTCATCCGGTAGCCACTGCCGTCGGGAGCGAGTTCAAGCGCCGTGACCGCTTCGGCGAAATTCGCGGCCCAGGCATCGAAATGGGTGGTGCCGGTGGTTTCAAGTAACGCTGGCGCCAGATAGCGGAGCACGGTGTACATTTCGGCGAGGGTGTTGCTGATCGGAGTTCCGGTCGCGAAAACGACACCGCGCGTTTGCGGATTCTGCTGGATGTAGCGGATCTTGAGGAACATATCGAAGGCGCGGAATGAATCGGAATTGGGCAGCCCGGCAATCCGCTGCATCTTGGAAATGTAGGCGAGGTTCTTGTAGGCATCGGCTTCGTCCACCATGAGTTGCGAAATACCGAGATCCTCGAATGTTACGGTGTTATCCTTGTTTTCCCGATTGATTCGCTTCTCGAAACGGACTTTCAACCGTTTTTTAGCCGCTTCAAGCTGCTTCACGATTCTGCGGTTGTCATCCGCTCCCGTCTTGGCGCGCAGCAGCTCTTCGTTGATCTCCCGGATTTCGTCTTCGAGAAATCGTTTGAACAATTCGTCGGAGAGTGGCAGAAACTCGAAGCTGCGGAAGGAAACAATCACGGCATCGTAATTCCCGGTGGCGATACGGGCCATGGCCCGCTGCCGATTGCCATTCGCAAACTGGTCCTTGCCGGCGACGAAGAGATTGGCTTGCGGGTAGAGTTTGAGGAACTCGGTCGCCCATTGCTCGACCAGGTGATTCGGAACGACCAGCATGGTCTTCTTGGCGAGGCCGAGCCGCTTGAGTTCCATCGTGGCCGCTACCAGCGTGAACGTTTTCCCGGCGCCTACAACATGCCCGATTAAGGCGTTCTCAGATTGCAGAATTCTCCAGGCCGCATTTTTCTGGTGGGGCGCCAGATCGCCGCCGCGAAGAGGTGAGCGGGATATACCGGGAAATGTGAGGTGCGAGCCATCATAGGTGCGGAGACGCAGGCAGTTGAAGCGTTCATTGTAGTCGCGCGCCAGCCGCTTTGCGCGAGCCGGGTCTTGCCAGATCCACTTTTGGAAATGCTCTTTCAGTTCCTGCTGTCGTTCGCGTCCCGCCAGCGTTTCGTTCTGGTTTACGACCAATCGCCTATCTCCGTTGGGTGCAGTTACTTCGTCGTAAGCCGTGGGAGTGCGGTTGTTGAGCGCTTGCTCGATCAACGTGCTCGCGGTAAACCGGGCCGTGCCGTAAGTGGTTGTATTGGCTGCGGCGTATTTTGGTCCGTAGCCTAGCTCGACCGTCCAACTCGCTATGCTCTCGGCGTACGATACGGTGATGTCCTTTTCTTTGGCGGAAAGCAGTTCGCAGACAAACGAGCGGATATCGGAAGCGGGAATCCAGGGCGATCCGAGCCGCGCGTCGATATCGCCGGGTTCGAGATCGGGCGGCTGTACGGCGCGGAGTGCTTCGACGTTCGAGGCGAACTCAGGCGAAACAGCCGCGGCGGCTTCGGCTGCGTGGAGCTTTTGCCGGACATTGCTCGACAGATACGCATCAGCCGTTTCCCAGGTGTTTCCTTCGGGATTGCGGAACACCAGACCGGTTAGTTCTGCTTGTAAGGCCGGAATGCTTTTGCCAGCGAGGAGCGCCATGCGCGGCCAATCCAATTGGCCGGTTTCATTGAGGCTCACGACCAAGGCTTCCGCCGCGGTGTCCACGTGCTCGACGGGCTTATATCCCTCGATGGTACGTTCGTGAAAGATCTTGGTCTTCGCGGCATGTTTGGTTTCCGGATCGTACTCTTCGAGCGAAAGCAGGAGCGGGTGATCCGGATCGCCGGCATAGGCGCGAAAATTCTCTTTCGACGAAATAGGACCGAAGCGCAGAACGAAGCGGTCGTATTCGGCGTTGAGATGGCGGCGGGCCCGGAGGATCTTCTCTTCGCAAGCGTTCTCAAGCTGGGTCCGAAGCACGTCCCGGACTGCATTGCGGATTCCCATCAGCGCGCGAATTCTGATTTCAACTGCTCGGCTCAAGGTGACCGGTTCGAGCGTCTCGCCGTCGCGAATGACCAATTGGTTGTTGATCAGGCCGTAGGCACCATCTTTGATGGATTCGAGTTGGCACGGCGGCAATGCAACGGATACCGGCGAGCTGGTTTGGGGCGACGTGTGAGTGTAGAGGTTGGCTGGAAGCTCGGCAAGCAGCTTCGCGAATCGCGTGGGGCAAAACGTACCGGAGAGGGAGAATTCCGCGGCCTGATACTGGGTTCCCTGGAGCGTGGGCGTACCGAGCATCCGGTGCGGATGATTCGCGAAGTACTCATTGATGGTCGCGGGGCCATCTTCGGTGTCGATCGATTTGACATCGAGCCATGCTTCGGATTGCGCGGGCATCGAGGGTGCGCGGCGCTGCAGAAAGAGGATGTCGGTTGTGACGTCGGCGCCGGCATTCGCTTTGAAGGTTGTGTTGGGAAGCCGGATCGCGGCGATGAGATTTGCTCTGGAAGCGAGGTACTGCCGAACGGAGTTGTTCTGTTTATCGAGCGTATGGCGGCTAGTGATCAGCACTATGAGACCGCCTGGCCGAACCAGATCGACCGACTTAACGACGAAATAATCGTGAATCGAGCGCGTGAGCGAGACCTGCTTGGCATAATGCGGATCGTATACCGGATAATTTCCGAATGGCACATTGCCTACGACCACATCGAAAAAAGAGTTTGGAAGTGAGGCTGTTTCGAAAGCGGCTTCGCGGATCGTGGAGTCTGGGTAGAGAAGTTGGGCGATGCGGGCGGAAATCGAATCAAGTTCGATCCCGACTCGCACCGTGTTCCTTGCGAGCTGCTCCGGCATGAACCCGAAGAAGTGGCCGATGCCGAGGGCGGGTTCGAGGACTTTGGCGGGAGCGATTACACCGAAGTGCAGCAGCGCATTCCAGATCGCTTCGATTACAGCGGAAGAGGTGTAGTGGGCGTTTGGCGTGGATGCTCGGGCCGCCTGATATTCCGCATCGGTCAGAAGGCTTTCGAGCTCGCCGGCTGCGCTACGCCATTCCGCGGGAACGCAAGCATGAAACACTTGCGGGAGCGCGCCCCAGCCGGTATATCGAACCAGGATGGCCTTCTCGTCTTCGTTTGCAAGCCTACTCTCCCCTTCGATCTGCTTCAGCAGGCGGATCGCTTCGAGATTGGCGGCTGCTTTCTGAACAAGGCTGCCAGCGCCCAGGACGTATTTAGAAGAAATCCGGAAATCGCATCCGAGATAGGTCGCTAGCCGGGCTGCCGGCTCGGCGACGAACCCCACTCGTTCATCGCAATTTCGAGCGCTGCCTGATAATCCATCTTCTGAACGACCGTCAGCTGATACAGAAGCTCGATCAGTTGTTCGTTCGCGTGTTGCAAGGCCGGTAACAATTGGCCCGCTACTTCCAAATGCGCCACCATTTCGGGAGCTTCGTTCTTCCAGCGCTTGAGAATCAAGCGGCTGGTGAGTGGCAGTGTGGGCTGCATGGATCGAGCTGCTGGCTATTACGATAGCAGCAATGCTGTCCTCCAGAGCGTTGAACAAATTCAACTGCTCGTTCGAATAACTCGTATCTTTCGCGCGAAGCGGCATGAGATGTTTGGGAATCCTTTCTGTCCTGCTGGACACGAAAGGTGGGGAGCGTAGGGAGTCAAGGCCGGAGCGAAGCGGAGTGCCATTCAGCCTTGACCCCGCAGCTAGGATGGGAAGACCAGCAGACAGACAGGCCTGTTTTTCCAAGCTGAACGGCTGCGTGAGTCGTGATGTCGATGCTTACCCTGCCAGTCCCATTTGAAGATGCTTTGATTCGGACGCAATGCTTCGAAGCAAGCACGAAGGAAATACTGTTTCGAACGAATCGACGGCAGTGGCTCAATTTGCGCCGTTCAAATTGAGCCACATCAGTTGTTGAAGCAGAGCACCTCTTACGAGGCGCGTTCTCGAGCAAGTGTGGCGAGCTGCTGAAGATAACTCGCAGCTTCATGCGCTTTACTCGCTGCGGTGAAAATGGCTCTCTTATCGCCCTTCAACACTCTGAGCCAGGAAGCAATATACGGGGCGTGATCGACGCGCGGCTCAGACTGAATTCCGAGATCAGCGCACACAAAACACGACGTAAGCTCGGCGATCAATTCTTCCATGCTGTAGCGCTCGTCACCAAAGCGGCCCGAAAGATCGCGGTTCAATCGCGAGACCGCTCCTGACCAATGACCAAATTCATGCGCCTTAGTCGATACGTACGCTTCGGGAGATTTGAATTGCGCGAAAGGCGGCAGTTGAATGAAATCGCCGTTTGGAGAATAGAATGCCCGATCGCCACCATGCTTGACCACCGCGGGGATACTTGCGAAGAAGCGATCCGCATTTTCAATTCGCTCGGATTCCGGCAGTTGGTCCGCTGCCTGCGCAACGTAGCCCTCGACCTGGCTGGCATTGAAGACGTGATAGCACCGCGCAAAGCACCGGGGCCGGTTTTCGGGAGTGTCGGAATCCTCTTGTTGTTCTTCCGCACCCTCGTAGAACTTCCAGAAGACGACCGTCGTGCTGCGTTCGCCTTTGCGGACTCGTGCGCCTGCTTCTTGCCATTGCCGATAGGTTGCCCATTGATTGGATGTGTATGCCCGTTTCTGCGCGGTGGCCCACAGCATCAGCATGTTGACGCCACGGTACGGTTTACGGCTGATGGCGTTCAGCGGAATGGATAGCGCGTGCCACGGCATCTCATACTTGTCCGCGCCCTCTTCAATGGCGGAAACGATAGCATTCGTGATCTGTTCGTAGACATCGGCTTTCGCCGGATTGGATTGCATGAGCGATCTCCTTGGGTGCTGGCTGCACCTGCGAAGGAGAAGAGCTGGCGAGGTCAAGGCCGGAGCGAAGCGCAGTACATTTCAGCCTTGACCCGGCAGCTAGGATGAGAAGACCGCAGCAGCACGCACTTTTTGAGTACACCGCGCCATTGAGTGAATTCAGGGGTACTCTTTAACAAATGCCGCATGAGAATCGGGTTGTAATCGTTACCGGAGCAGGCGGAAGCGGGTGTGGGCGTTCCATCGCGGCACGTTTTGCCAGGGACGGAGCTTCGATACTTGTTTCCGATCTCGATGAACCGGGCGGACACGAGGCGGTTCGCGTAATCGAGCAAAACGGCGGTCGTGCAGCATTTTTCCGAGCCGATGTGCGTAAAGAATCGCAGGTAAAGGAATTGGTGTCGTTCGCGGAAACCACTCTTGGTCGCTTGAGCGTGTTGGTCAACAACGCTTCGGCGCCGCACGGCAATGCGGGAATCGATAGCTGGACCGATGCTATCGAGACGGACCTGCTGGGAGCAATGTATGCCACTTGCTGGGCAGTTGAGGCTATGCGGCGCGGCGGCGGGGGAGCAATCGTGAATATTGCGTCAATTTCGGCGCTGTGGCACGGTCGAAAGACGCCGGGCGGCATGCCGGGTTACGACGTCGCGAAAGCAGGAATGATCCGAATGACCACGAGACTCGCATCGTTGGCGGAAACCGATGGTATCCGCGTCAATTGTCTCGCGCCAGGCTGGATTGCGACGGACGAAGTGCGCCACTACTGGGAATCTCTCACGCCGGCGGAGCGTCTTGCACGCGGCGCCCCTGCGAGACTGCTTACTACCGATCAAATCTCGGACGCCGTTGTCCGGCTCGCCGATGACCGATCACTAGCGGGACGCGTTCTCGTGTGGTGGTCCGAAGATGTACCTCGCCTCATTGAGTGGGGCGATAGAGGGTATCGTGATCTGGTTGATTTCTGAGGTATGCTCAGACTGCTCATTTCTAACGAGTCCGCAAGTCGTGTCAATTAAGCGCGTTCAGCGCAAACCATTCTGTTGGCGTTTTGGAAAACGATCCGTGCCGCTCGGGTATGGCAATTTATAACAAATTTCGGTGAGTTCTAGCCAGCATCCAATCTTCAAATGGGCGTAGGTGTAGCAACGCTGTTTTTCCTCGCAAATCTCTAAGGAAAGATAATTCCGCCGCATGCTCTCTTGCCGATCCTATTGGTTGTGCATCTGCCTTCTGCTGAAGCCGAATGCCAACATCCGCGGCCTGTACACGCGATTGGTCGCGAAGGAAATCCCCCAAAGCGACAGCTGCGGTAACGGTGTAAGCGGCATCTCGATCTTCATTGACGGCCTTGAGGCGCTCTCGGAGAGCGGCAAGCGCCTCGTCCATGCTCTCCCGAGTGAATCGGGGCGATTTAGCACCGCTAACCAGTTCACCTTCCTCCGTGACTCTCCATTTGCCGCTACCGCCCACCGGTTCGATGTAGCCCTGCAACTCTAGCACCGCAAGTGCATCTTTTGCTTGGGCCGCATTGATATTCAAAGTGTTTGACAGATCCTTTTCGGTCCAAGTCTGAGCCGCGCGGATTTCCTTCAAGAAGCTGAACAGTTCAGCGGCTGGCAGCGAGAGAAGTGAACTGGGAGATTCTGGGATCGTACCGCTAGCGTTCGCATTTGTGTTCGCCGATTTCTGCGCTCGTTTTTTCGCCATTGTTAGTTA
>DAISJE010000101.1:0-10772 GCA_036821665.1 Bryobacteraceae bacterium
AACTACCGCTTGAGCTGCGAAGCCGCCTTTCTGGCACCTATCCAAGACGTGAAAGCAGCTATTCGATGGTTGCGTTCCAAGGCCTCCGGCTATGGAATGGACTCGGCGCGCGTCATGACTTGGGGCGGGTCGGCCGGCGGACAGTTGGCTGCGCTTGCCGCAGTGAGCTGCGGTGCGCAGGCGTTAGAGCCTGCGGAGACGATCAAAGTGCCGTTTGCGTCCACTCCTCCGGCTGTCGTCACATCGTCCGCAATCTCCGACTGCGTCCAGGGAAGCGTTGCGTGGTTCGGAGTGTTCGACATCAGCACGTTCGCGGAGCAGGCCAGGCAAGCCAAGGCAATGTCTGCCGACTCGGCTGACGCGCCCGTCTGGCAAATGCTTGGTTGCTTTTCGGCGTCTTGCAAGCACGGCCAAATCGCAGCGGCAAGTCCAGTCACCTACATCGATTCTAAGACCCCGCCGATGCTGTTGATCGCCGGATCAGATGACAAGGTCGTGCCGTATCATCAGACGCTGGAAATGGCTGAGAAGCTGAAGGCTGCGGGAGTGCCGCACCAAGTGATAATTCTTCCGGGTGTCGATCACGGGTTTATCGGTGAGACGTTGGAGAAAACCCGGGATGCTTATCTCACAGCGCTGGGTGCGACGTTCCGCTTCATTGACCAAACAATGGGCAACATTCATTAATTGAAAGGCAATGTCGAGATGTGCGCTTATTCTTGCCGCAGAGCCGCCACCGGATCGATTCGAGACGCTCGCCTTGCCGGCGCATAGCCGGCAAGAATCGCAGCGCTCAGGAGGATGACACCGGCCAGCGCCAGGGTTCCCGGATCGTTGGGCTGGGTCTCAAACAGAAACGATTTGACAAGCCGGGTTCCGATTAACGCGGCAGGCACGCTGATCGCGATTCCCACCGCGGCCAGCAATAAAACGCGGCGTAGAACCATCCAAACCACGGTGCCGCGTTGCGCGCCCAGCGCCATACGGATTCCAATCTCGCCGATTTGCCGAGCCACGTTGTACGACATCATCCCGTAGAGTCCCACGCAGGCGATCAGGAGAGCGAGAATCGCGAAACCCGTGCATAATTTCGCGAACGTGATTTCCTGGCTGATCGTTCGATCGATTTCCGCCGTCTGTGTGGCTACGTTTCTGATGAGTATGCGGGCATCTGCCTTATGCACGATCTGATAGATGCTCTTGACATATCGCAGTGGATCGCCCGCGGTGCGCAGCGCGTAAGTCACTCCATCCGGAGAAGTCTGGCTGGACGCTACGAACACGGTCATCGGGCTTCCGTCCTCCTTCAGGCCGCCATAACGCACGTTGCCCGACACGCCGACGATTTCGAGATCGCGATTGTCATCCACGAAGGTGATGCGGCGGCCCAGGGGATTTTCGCTTCCGAAGTAAGTCCGCGCCAGCCGCTCGCTGATGACTGCAACCGGCGTGGACCCCGCTTGGTCGCGCTCGTCAATCTCGCGCCCGGCGAGGATAGGAATCTGCATCGTCGCGAGGAAACTCGGCCCGACCGTCAGGACGCCTGCGCCTTGGACGGTCGCAGTGCCGACCTTGATTGTCCCCCTGTATGTCTTACCGGCAAAGCCGGCATTGATGATCGAGGATTGCGAAAGCGACGCGCTGCGCACGCCGGGAATCGATTCAAAGCGCTTGCGCAGATTCTCGTAAAAAGTGTCGATCTCCGGATCGCGATGGCCTACTTGGCGCGCATTTAGCGAGAACAGCAGGATGTGCTCGCGGGCGTACCCTAATTGCACGGAGTGCAGCTTGTTGAGTGTCCGGACAAACAGACCTGCGGCGACCAGGAGGAGAAATGAAAACGCGATTTGGGCGACTACCAGAACGTGCTGCGCGCGGCGGCGCGGTCCGCCCCCACGGGCATTCTTTAGCGCGGGCATGACATCGGGACGCGTTGCCTGAATCGCTGGAGCGAGGCCAAACACCAGGCCGCAAACTACTGAGAGCGCGGCTGTCACGCCCAGCACGTTCCAATTCAATCCTGCGTGCAGCGTAAAATTCTCCTGCCCCCTGGATAGCAGAAATGTCAGAGTTCGCGCGCCCCAGATCGCAAACAAAACCCCAAATGCTCCACCGAGCGAGGCCAGTATTACGCTCTCGGTAAGCAACTGCCGCACGACGCGGAACCGTCCCGCTCCCAGGCTGAGCCGGACAGCCATTTCGGAGCGCCGCGCGGCGGCCCTCGCCAACAGTAGATTGGCGATGTTCGCGCACACGATCGCCAGGATCAAGGCCACCATCATCAGAAGTACGTACAGAGGCTTGGAATACTGGCGGCGCAAGCTACCCAGACCGGCGGCGCCGGGATTCAGCACCAGCGCCGGGAGTTTGGCGCGCTCACCGTCGGTAGTCGCCGTAGCGGCAACCCACTGATGGAAACGAGGAGCCAGCGCTGCCTGCGCCTGGGCTATCGTTACACCCGGACGCAGGCGGCCCATCATTTCAATCCAATAGAAATTTTCGTCGTGATATATGCGAGCCGCCCTGGGGCCGTCCAGAAGCACATTCGCGTGCACCGGAAGGTAGAGGTCCGGCGCCATCGCCGGGTCTACTCCGAAGAACTCCGGCGGCGCGACACCGATCACGGTGAAGGGCACGTTATCGACGAGGATCGATTGTCCAATCGCATTCGCCGGCCCGCCAAAGCGATTTTCACTTGCCGCAAAACTGATGACCGCGACCGGCGCTGCGCCTGGACGGTCATCGTCGGAGTCGATCAGACGCCCCGCGGCCGGCAACACTTCCAAGCCGCTAAAATACCCGCCGCTAACGTACTCCAGGCTGGCGCTCGTGGCCTGCTCGTGGACGATCAGGTTACGTTTTAGTCCGTTGGCGTATCCGAAGAGCGTCGAAAAGACGGAATTCTCCGCGCGCAGCGTCTCGAACGCGCCGTACGGGAATATTCCCATGGCCATGGTGCCTTTATCGCCCCGCCACGCAAGGCCTTGTAGCCCGTGCATGACGTGCACCCATTGCTTGCTGGCGTTGAAGGGAGGCGGGCTATGCCAGTTCAGGACTACCAACGACTCGGGATCGGCCACCGGCAGCGAGCGCAACAGAATCGATTCCATCAAGCTGTAAACCGCAGTATTGGCCCCGATGCCGAGCGCCAGCAACAGTACGGCTAAAATGCTGAAGGCCTTGTTGGCGACTATGGTGCGAAAGCCATAGCGGACATCCTGGCCAAGTTCCGACCAAAATCGCTTGATCCAAATCTCGCGTGCCTCTTCTTGCTTCTGTCCGACGTTGCCAAATCGCCGCCGCGCTTCAGCCCGTGCGGACTCCGCCGTCATACCGGCTGCTTCGAGTTCCGCAGCTTTCTCCGCAAGGTGGAGTTCCATTTCCTCGCGCAGAGCCTCACTGCGCCTGGCGTTCGCTATCCAGTACCTCAGCCGCCGTATGAACATGTCCGTTACTCCGCTCCCATGACGCGCGCAATCGCCAGGGTGAGTTTCGCGTACTTCCGGGTTTCAACGGCCAGTTGCTTGCGGCCGGCCGCCGTGATCTTATAGATCCTCGCGCGCCGGTTATTCGACGTAACGCCCCAGACACCGTCGATCCAACCGTTTAGCTCGAGCCGCTGCAGAGCGGGGTATAGTGAGCCCTCCTCGACGAGGAGCTCATTATCGGACGATTGTTGAATGAACTGGACGATGCCGTATCCATGAAGGTCGCGCCGCGACAACGTGCGCAGAATCAACATGTCTAGCGAACCGGGTAACGAATCGTTTTTTTGCGCCTTGCGTCCCATACCAAGAATTCTTAGCTTACGACGGCGAGTTGCGCGAGTCAAGTTCGGAATGGGTGAGTTCTAGCGCCCTTCGCACGGCTGTCGCTTTCTTCCCGAAATTTTCGATTACCAGAGCAGAAGTTCTAAGCCACCGATTTGACCCTGAGGAGGGGTGCATGCACTGTAGTCGACCATTGACTTTCTCTCGTATGAGCCGGGTAACTCGTTATCTCGCTCAGATTGGATACTGGACCGCCCTTGCGGCGATCCCCCTGCTGACACTAGGCTCCGCGCAGCAAATCGTGGCCCAGACCACGATTCAGGTCACAACCACACAGCAAGGCGTTACCGATCCCAGCCATTGCTCTCTGCAAGAAGCCATCTATGCCGCGGAATTTGGGAGCAACACAGCATTGAATCTGACTGATCCAGACCGCTTTTATACAACCGGATGCGTATTACAGGGCGCTAGCGGGCCATTCACGATCGTCCTCGAAAACACGGTGTACTCCTTCAACGCTTCCTGGGACCGCGACGCGCATAATCCGTTCGGGTTCACGGCGACGCCGATCATCTTCGCCAACATCACCATCCAGGGAAACGGAGCAACGCTCGAATGGACAGGAACCGGGAACTCCCGATTGTTTGCCGTGGGAAGTGCAACGATCTTCGACAGTTTGGATAACAAGACGGTTTCCGGAACAGGAGCGTTGCGGCTCGAGTCCGTTTACATCAAGGGATTCAAAATAAAAGGTGGCGACGGAGCGTGCGGAGGCGGCGGTGGCCTCGGTGCAGGTGGAGCAATCTATGTCGGCACAGTTGGTTCCGGTGTGCCCACTCTGGACGTCGAGGACAGCACCTTCGATTCCAACTTCGCCATAGGCGGCAACGGCAGCCACTCAGGTTGCGAGTCCGTTAATGGTTCTAGTGGAGGAGGAGGCGGCGGTGGTGTCTCCGGCAATGGCGGGATTTCCGGCGGTGAGGGCGGAGGCGGCGGTGGCGGTGGCTCCAGAGGACACGGTGGGGATGGATTCAGTGGAGGAGGCGGCGGTGGTGGTGGCACCATCTTCGATGGCGCAGACAGTGAAATCCCGGGCGGCCCTGGCGGATACCTCTGCGGAGGTGGCGGCGGCAGCCGCGAGGATAACGGCCATGGCGGCGTTTGTCCCGGCGGTGGCGGCGGTGGCGGCGGACAGGTGAGCCTCAACCTCGATCCTGATTCTGGATCCGATGGTGCAGATGGCAACTATGGCGGAGGCGGAGGAGGCGGCGGAGCCGACGACAATAACTCCGGGGGAAGCGGCAGTGGTGGTAATGGCGGATTTGGAGGTGGCGGCGGAGCCTCAGGGGACGTCCGGTCTCTCCTCAGTGGCAGTCATGGAGGCAATGGCGGATTTGGCGGCGGCTCGGGCTTCGGCATCGGCACCGAAATTGACGAGCACGGCGAACCCGGAATCAAGGCACCTTTCGGAGGAAGTGGTAACGGCAGTTGCTGCGGCGGTGGAGGCGGAGCTCTGGGAGGCGCCATCTTCAATGAGAGCGGTTCGCTTTTCATCCGCAACAGCACGTTCACCAGAAACGATACGGACAGGGGCGAGGGCGGCGTCAACGATGCGGGCACGGACAGAGCGAACAGGGGCGCGGATGCCGGCGCGGCGATCTTCTCGCTGAACGGCTCGGTCGTCATCGAAAACACGACGATTAGCGGCAACTTTGTCACGGGTTCTGACAACCGGGCGGGCGGCGGCGTCGTGGTCATGGCTCTCCCCTTGGTCAGGAATGTGCCTGCGAAAGCATCGCTCTTCCTAATGAACACGATCCTTTCTCGAAACGGTTCCAATGACTGCTTGCTGCTGAGCACTTCTGATCCGACCGGCGGCAACAATGTGGGCACGATTGACGCCACCGGCAGCGGCAATTTGATCCTGAATAACAACGGATGCCCTGGCGTGGCGGTCAGTGCCGATCCCCAACTGGCACCCCTCGCCTTGGATCCGCGGAGCACGATCGGGACGCCGACTATGGCGTTACCCGCCGGCAGTCCGGCGATCGATACCGCCGACGATTCTCACTTCCTTTCGAGGGATCAGCGTGGAGTCGCACGTCCGCAAGGCCCGCATAGCGACATCGGAGCCTTCGAATTCCGTCCGCTGTCCGCGGATTTGGGTTTGACCAGCCAGACATCGGCAGCGCAGATTGTGGCTGGCGATTCGTTTACCTATAGCGTCCAGTTAACCAATTCCGGGCCCGACGATGCCGCAGATGTTGTCTTTAACGATCCCGCACCGGCTGGTGTAACCTTCAGCACTTGCAGTTCTACGGCGGCCGTCTGTACAGTGTCCGGCGGAGAAGCGAGCCTTAGTCTCGCAACTCTTCCTAATGGTGAAACGGTCACGATCACCATTCAGGCCACGTTGAGTGCTTCGGTCGCCGACGGCACGGCTCTCGCAAACACTCCATCGGTAAGTTCCAGCACGTCTGACCCGAATGCCAGCAATAACTCCGGATCGGCCGGATCGGCGACCATCACGGTCCAGAACAAAGCCGACCTGCGCGTGACCACGACGTCCAGCCTGGACGTTGTAAACTTTGGCGGGACTCTGACCTACACCGTGACTGTAACGAACCTGGGCCCATTCGAGGCGTCGGCGGTCACATTGACCGATCCAGTGCCCGCGCAGGCGATCTTTCTGTCGATGAACTCCGGCGGGGCCTCCTGTACGACTCCAGCACCAGCAAAGGGCGGAACCGTTACGTGCAGTTTTGGAAGTATGGCCAGCGGAGCCTCAGCGACAGTAAGCTTCACGGTGCGAGTTTCGATACCGCCGGTTCCGGCGTCGATTACGAACACCGCAGTTGTCAGTTCGCCGAACTTCGATCCAAACCCGGCCAACAACTCCGCGAGTGTAAAAACATTGGTTTTCGGCAACAAACGTCTATAGAGAATGACCATCCGCGTCCGCGCTGCGGTCAGTGGGTTGAAAATCGACTACGGCCGCAGCGAGGACATATACGCTGCAATATTGAGCATGTCTTCGTCGGTCAAGTTCTTGACTACAGGCTTCATCAGCTCAGTCCAGGATCCGTTTCGCGTACCTTGCTGCATGTCATACAATTGCCGCACCAGATAACTCGGCGAACGCCCCGCTATACCGGGAACCGGGCCGAGCCCTTTCAAATCGGACCCGTGACAAACACCGCAAGGGCTGGTTCGAGCGCCACCGCTCGTGACCAGCTCTTTGCCCTTTTGAACACTTCCAACCGGCACGTAGGCAATGAATCCGGAATGCGGATCGCGAAGCTCTTCAGTAGCTTCAGGATCGACCGGCACCTCGATAATTCGCTGACCGAGCGGCTCCGTACCGCCACCCGGAAGCGGCAGATACATGCCCGCTGAAGTGCGCGTCTTCGGCGCCGTTTCGGTTTCGACTACTTTGATCCACGGTGTCCATTTCATAGCGCAGAAGTATGTCGCTGCGGACTGAATCTCCTGGTCTGTCATGGCCTTCGCGAACGCGATCATCAACTCCGTGTTTTTCTTTCTCGCATCGGCCGACCTGCGCTGTCCGTCTCTGAACTCGTGCATTTGTTCTACGAAATAAGCAGGTGGAAAGCCAACTACGCTTGCATTCTCCGGCTTTCCCTTGCCGTTCGGAAAATGGCATAACGAGCAGGCCCAGACGGCCGGCTTTCGGCCATGCGCAACGATGGGGGGCATGGCGGGATGATCGTTTGGAAACCAATCCGCCGAACCGAAGATATTCTGAATTTGCGATTCGGTAAAGGACAGGCTGCTTCCAGGCACATGCCTCGCGCGATTGTCCGGTTGAGTCTTGACGTTCGGTCTAGCGGCCGCCGGATCGGTACCATACGCCCAAACAGGTATAAAGCTTGAGGCCGCGTCAACACGCTGAGAACAGATCGTGCCGGCCACCACCAGAAGCGCACAAGCCAAGCCGCATGCTCTGATTTTCATCTCCAATCGACGATATCAATATGTATGAAAAGAGACGCGGCGTGAGCCTGGTATTAACCTACGCCCAAAAGCTTTTTTGTGTAAGCAAGGCTCTCGTCTAGAGCGGTCCGTTCACGTGCCGCTTCGTCAGGAGTCTCCCAAGGTTCATCTTTGTAAGGCTTGCCGCGCCCGGCGATCTCTAGATAGCGCTCGAACTCCCATGCGGGTGTCTTGCGGTATGCGTCCCAAAACGCAGGATCGCGATAGGGGAGAATTCTCGGACCGAAAACGATTGATTCGAGCGACAACGCCGTGCCCGGGCAGAGTTTGACGTACTTGCGCACGTACGAATCGATATCGACATTGCCGCGACCCATTTGCACCCAGGTCACCGCTGCTCCTTGTGGCACGTTCCACACGACGCTGTCGCGGACGTGACTAGTCAGAACGTATGGATGAAGAACTTCGAGGGTTAAATGCGGGTCCTCGATCGTCCAAAGCGGATTGCCCGAATCGAGACAGACGCCGACAAACTCCGGTCCCGCCTTCTCGACCAGACTCTTCAGCTCGCGAGCTTGCATGTCGCCGGCGTGATTTTCGATCGCGATCTTTATGCCTGCATCCAAGGCTCTGGATCGAACATTGTGTAGAACCTGGACCACCTGATCGATGCGCGCATCGATGACGCCGTTCTTGCGGTCATCCGCGCTCCCCAGAACCGCACGCACTATGGGCGATCCAATCGTCGTGGCTGCAGTAATCATCTTCGTCAATCGCTGCTCGGCAGAACCAAGCGCGGGATTGAACATCTTAGAGGCTGGGCAGATCGACGTCATACCGATCTCGACCTCGAGGCCCCGCTCAGCGGCACGCTGCCGGACCGCAACAAGATTGGCGTGCTCAAGGCTGCCAAGAAATCTGATCTCTGAGAAGTGCACCACCTGAACCTTGCGTTCCGCGCAGTAATCCAGATATTGCAGTGGTGTCCATTTCTGTGATCGCAAGCTGAAGAGATCGATTCCCAACTTCACATTTGATGGAGATTTCGACATTGCTGTTATGGGGACCGCGCTTAGTGCGACGAACTCGCGGCGATTCATGGTTCACATGAATCTTAACAACCAGCCGCATCACCCGATGGGCATTCCCGGCGGCGCAGCGACGGGTTTTGCAGGCGTAAACTTAGCCGGATCGCGTTCGAACTCATCGATGCGGGCGATAGCTGCAGCAGCAATGGGTCCGCCATTCGCAAGCTCTTTTTTAAGGCGATCGAGTCGAGTCCGGAGCATCGCCTTGGTTTCTGCGGAACATGCAGGATTTGCCGCAAGCGCGAGCAACGCTTCCACAGTGCGCATTTGCACCGCATGCTGGACGGTAAGCTCCAGGCCCGCGGCTTGGGGAGCCAACCATGTGGCCTTTACAATCGCATCAATCACTTCTTCCAGACCGGGATTTCGCGGATCTCTGGCGTGGTACTCGACCAATCGAGCGGCGCGCTCGGGTTGTAAAAGCAACTCGAGCGTGAGATCGGCGGAGGCTTCGGCGGTCGCTATCGGATCAAATGTCAAGCCTGTTTTCGAGGGGAAACTCTCTTGGGTACGCTCAAGCCCTGGGGGGCGCGGCGGCAGCAAACGTAGCAGGGGCTCCGGCAGAGTCAGGGTCGCAGGCGAAAGCGTTTCGAGCACGGCGCCGAGCGCTTTGCGCTGGTCTTCTGGGGCGACAATTTCAGCTACCATTTGCCCGTCGTCGCGAAGCGCATAGCGGTAATCGAGGCCGCCGATTTCCTTGACAGCAGCTTCGGTTTGATAGCGCTCCAATAGGTAGACAAGCACAAGCGTATCTTCGAGCTGCGCGTCGCTTGTGCCGCGCTTGATTGCACGCAGGCCGAAACGCCGCAGCGCTTCTTTGCGAACTGTCAGGACGCGTTCCAGCTCAGCAGCAGAATCCGGACCGTTGTCCCAAAGATGCGCGTGAGGATGGGCCGATCCGTTCGGCCGCGCATCTTCGTCCGTGATGAAGTAGAGGCCGCGCTTCAGCGAAGCCTGGATAATTTCATCCAGCGCAGCATGTTCGTCAACGCCAAGCGGAAACTGGCGATATCCGTAATCGATGGCAATATCATCCCAGTCGCCCACTTTGGCGGCGTAAGCTTTGGAGAGATCGAGGTTGCCGCTCGCATCGACCATCACGTACGGAAACGGATAATCCATGACACTGGCCGATTGAGAATAAGCGCTTGCGGCGAAATTGTGCGCCAGGCCCAATGTATGGCCGGTTTCGTGAGCCGCGAGTTGACGAATGCGCCCCAACACCATTGCCAGCATCGGATTGCGTGCCGGATCAACGTCACTCAGCGACGATTGGTCCGCGCCGTAAGGAGATAACAACGCTTCCGCGAGCAGGTAATCCTGGCGTGCCCGAAGGCTACCCAATGTCACATTGCCTTTTATGATCTCGCCAGTACGCGGATCGGCAATGGCGGCGCCGTAACTCCAGCCACGCGTATAGCGGTGCACCCACTGAATGATGTTGTAGCGGACATCCATCGGGTCTGCGCCTTCAGGCAGCAAATCCACACGAAAAGCATTTTTCCAACCCGCGCGTGTGAAAGCCTCATTCCACCAGCGCGCGCCTTCTAAAAGCGCCGAACGCAGGGGCTCCGGGGCTCCGCGATCTACGTAGTATTGAATCGGTTTCAGCGGTTCGCAGTCATTCCGGCAGTTCGGATCCTTTTTTATTAATCGATGCCGCAGAATGAATTGCTTTTCGAGCGGTTCGCCCAGAGGCGTGGTGTAGTCACGATAGCTGGCAAGCAGATAGCCGGCGCGAGGATCGAAACGCCGTGGTGTAAAGCCGGGACCCGGCAATTCAATAAAGCTCTGGTGCTCACGTACGGTAAGGGAATGCTCATCCGGAGCAACCTGCTGTACAAAATTCCTGGGAGCAGGCGCATCGGACGTAAAGGTCAAGATCGCCTCGACCTCCGTATTTTTCGGGAAGACCTTGGTCTGGCCGGGTTCGATTGACGATCGTGACGTATCGAGCCGG
>DAISJE010000102.1:0-10736 GCA_036821665.1 Bryobacteraceae bacterium
CATTACGGAACGCGTTCACCTGCGTATTATTGGCGACTTCTTCAATGTGTTCAATCACCCATTGCTGAATAACCCGAATGCGACAACCGGACTGATCAACTTGAGTTCCCAACCGAACAGCCCGCGCATTATTCAAGTCGGAGCTCGTCTCGAGTTTTAATCCGGAGCTAGGATGTAAGTTGCAGTTCACGCGGTTCCTCCTGCCGGCTTTATTTTGTTTCGGCTTAAGTGCCCAGACGCAGGGCGTCATTCGCCTGGATGACCGGCTTTCGACAGCCGAGATCAAAGCATCGGCCGTCCCAAGTACCGCTACTGCTGCCGAACCTGTCGTTTGGCAAAATTTCTTTTCGACCTCCGATATTAGCTGGCAATTGATTCGCGGCCGGATGGGCGTCCGCAACGGCGATTTAATCGTGAAGGGGGAAGGCTCTACTCCGGTCATCTTTTCTCCCAAACAGCCGGCTATTGACTGGAGCCTGTATCAGGCCGTCGAAATCAGGATGTCCGCGCAAGGCGGCAGCGCGATCAAAATCAAGATCGGAGATTTCGAGGGCAAGCAAAAGCTCGGCCCACCCGGCGAGTACAACGTCTATCGATTCGATATTGATGTCGATGCTCCGAAAGGCAGCCGGATGTTGGGTATTATGCCCACTGACAGCCTGGATCAATTGGTTGCCATTCACTCCATTAAACTGATTCCGAAACCTGCCGCTTTCACGAAACCCGCCGGTCGCGAGGAACTCGGTAAGCGCGACGAATTTCGCAACGCGCTCTACATTCATTCGCCGTCTACGATTACCTTCCCGTTCACGGTTCCTCCGGATGCTCATCTGCATTTCGGCATGGGCACTACGGAAAAAGATAGTCGCATCACATTTCGCGCATCCATCGAAGGCGTGGCGTCCGACTTGTTTTCAAGAACGTTGGATAATTCCGAGGAATGGCAGGACGCAGACGTCGATTTGTCGCGTTGGAGTGGACGGCCCGTCAAGCTTCGCCTGCAAACGGATTCGAGTCGCGCCGGAGACGTTGCCCTTTGGGCGAGCCCGTTAATCACTTCGCGGCGTGATGCCTCCATCAGCAAGGCACGGCCGAACATCCTCATTTACACGATCGATACCTTGCGCGCCGATCATGCCAGTCTCTACGGGTATGCGCGCAATACAACTCCGTTCTTGAAAAAACTCGGCGCGGCCGGCATCGTTTTCGATGATTGCCAGGCACAGGCAACGTGGACCAAGTCGTCCATCGCGTCATTAATGACCTCGCTGTACTCCTTTACGCACGGCATCGTCGCGGATGCGGATACGATTCCGGCCGGCTCCGCTACGCTTGCCGAACAGCTTCGCGCTGCAGGGTATGTAACCGCCAGCATAGTCTCCACGCCGTTTGTCGGCCGTGCAACCGGGCTAGACCGCGGTTTCGATTACATGTTGGAGTACCCGGTCGTTCTGCGCCAAGTGAATCCGCAGACCGATCGCGGCACCGATTCGACCGCATTGAATAAGGTTGTTTTCCCCTGGCTCGATCGCCATCACGACGAGCCGTTCTTCCTCTATGCTCACGCGACCGATCCGCACGCGCCGTACGATCCGCCTGCGCCGTTCGAGTCCGCCTTTGCCAAACCCTCCGAGAGATCCGGATTTGAGCGTGAGTATTCCAGTTTTCGATCCAACCATGAATATGGGGGAGGCGCTGTCATCAGCCGCGAGATGTGCCAAAAAGCCGGAATCAATCCCGATCGCTTCATTCATCAGGCGGAAGATCGCTACGACGGCGAAATTCTCAATAACGACCACAATTTCGAACTCCTGATCGACAAATTGAGGCGGCTTGGCGTCCTCGATAATACGCTGGTCATTGTTCTTTCGGATCACGGCGAAGAGTTCTGGGACCACGGCTGGACGGCGCATGGACAATCCGTCTATCAAGAATTGACCCATACGCTGCTCCTCATGTGGAGCCCGAATCTTTTCCCGCATCCCCGGTCCATTAGCGAGCCGGTTCAGTTAATCGACGTTATGCCGACGATTCTCGATCTGCTCGCGCTCAAAACTCCCCCAGTGGCGGAGGGCCAAAGTCTTCTGCCGTTAGCTCGCGGGCAGGCATTCAAGCGTCGCGGGCTTGTTGTTGCGTCGCGGTTTGCCGCCGTGCGGCCGGAAGGTCTTGTGCCGGAGAACTCGACCGATAGTTTCGCAATTATCGATGCGAACTGGAAATTCATTTACCGTAACAAGGCGGCGAAAGCCGGCATAAAAAAGGTTGAACTCTACGACCGCAAAACCGATCGTGCCGAGCAGCACGACGTCTCAGCCGGCCATCCCGCCGATGTTGAAAAAGACATCGCGGCACTTGTGCAATGGATCGATGCGCAGAATAAGATTCGCAATATCATTGGTCATACAGGAACAACTCCACTAGACCGGAAAACACTCGAGCGGCTGCGCAGTCTGGGTTACCTCGGTGGTTCGTGAACGTTAAGCGCCTCTCTGCCGCGATTGTTTTCATCCTCCTCTATTTGACGGGCTGTGGTTCTCATCGCCATGCTGCGCCGAAGTTGATCGTGCTCGGAGTGGATGGAATGGACCCTGGCTTCGTCGAACACCATTGGAGCGATCTACCGAATCTTGCCAAGCTCCGCGACGATGGACGGTTCAGCCGGCTCGCTACAACCACACCACCACAGAGCCCCGTCGCCTGGTCCACTTTCATAACGGGACTGCCGCCTGCCGAACATGGCATCTTCGATTTCGTTCATCGCGATCCAAAAACTCTGCTGCCGTTCTCTTCGATGTCCCGAACGGAAGGGCCTCGCTGGATGCTTCCTGTGGGGCCGTACCTGCTGCCGCTGTCCAGCTCGCACGTTATTTCGTTGCGGCATGGAACGCCGTTCTGGCAACGGCTCTCCGGCCATGGAATTCCCGTTACCGTCATTCGCATGCCAACCAACTATCCGCCCGTAGAGGCCGGCCGTGCTATCTCCGGTATGGGCACACCCGACCTGCGCGGCACACTTGGCACGTTTAGCTTCTACACCGACGACCCCGAAGAACTCACTCGGTCCGTTTCAGGCGGCCGGATCATCAAAGTTCATCTCGATAACAATCACGCCGTTCTGCCTGTGGAAGGTCCTCCCAACTCGCTTCGCAAAGATCAGGCTTACACGTCCGTCGATCTGATCGTCGATGTCGATCCGGAAGCCTCGGTTGCTCGCCTCGCAGTGGGAGATGAGATGGCCATTCTTCGTCAGGGGGAGTGGTCCGATTGGATTCCTGTCGCTTTCCCGTTAATCCCGCATCTTTCGTATGCGCGCGGCATGTTCCGTGCGTTTGCCAAACAACTTCATCCTGGTTTCGAACTGTACGTCTCGCCGGTCAATATCGATCCGGTCTCGCCGGTTCTTCCGGTTTCGGCGCCATCCGGCTGGAGTCGCGCCGTTGCGGGTGATATCGGCCGCTTCTCCACGCTGGGCATTCCGGAAGATACGTCCGCGCCACGGCAGCATGTATTCACGCTGGCGGAGTTTCGTTCACAATCGCAATTCGTTTTTGAAGAAGAACGCAATCTGCTTCGCTACTCCTTGCGCCATTTCAATAGCGGGCTCCTTTTTTTCTATTTCTCTTCAATCGACCAGAACTCTCATATGCTCTGGGGACGGCATGAACCGGAGTTGCTCAATGTTTATCGGGAGGTGGATGAATGTATCGGTGAGGTGCGCAGCGCTTTTCCATCCACGCCGCTAATCGTTCTGTCCGACCACGGCTTCACTACATTCGATCGCGCTGTGCATCTTAACGCCTGGTTAAAGGATCGAGGTTTTCTCTCGCTGGCAGGCCGCCCCGGTGACGATACGAATCTCAACAGCATCGATTGGCCTTCCACCGAGGCATATGCGATCGGACTCAACGGTTTGTATTTGAATCGTAAGGGCAGGGAAGCGCACGGTAGTGTCGTTAGGAGCGAGCAAAGCCGCGCACTGATTGCGAACCTGCGCGAGCAGTTACTCGCCTGGCGCGATCCCGCAAATGGCAAACAAATTGTTGAGTCGGTGTACGAAGAGAAAGCGACGCCCGAAAATTCAACTGTTGCTCCAGATTTGATCGTCGGCTACGCCCGCGGCTATCGCGCCTCCTGGCAAACGGCCCTGGGGGCGACGCCTTCTAAAGAAATCGAAGACAACACCGATTTTTGGATCGGCGATCACTGCATCAATCCGGCCGACGTTCCAGGAGTGCTGTTCACAACCTGTCGCATGAACGTCCAGCATCCGGGTCTTCAGGATGTAACTGCGCTTATATTGAAGTTCTTTTCACCACCGCATTAATTCTTTATTCGCTGCGTGAAACGCGTCATTCCGATTCTTCACATTGAGGACGGAGGTAGAAATTCACGTGGCGTTCACAGACAATTGTGATCTATTCGCTTCCGTTTACGAGGACGGCGTGAACCGGGTCATCACTCATATCCGGCAGCAAAGACCATCGTGGTTCAATTACGCAACCGCAGATATTGCAGCCAACCGCGAGTTATGGTGCTCCAAGATCGATGTAACGAGCGATGTGGTGAAGTACAAAAATTCGTTTTTCACCATCATGCCGCCTTTGCCCTTACTCGGCGCGGATTCTCCTCCCCTTGGAATCGGATTTATTGCACAACTGACGAATGCGTTGATCGATTTCCATCCCGGCAATAAGATCACGCTTCCGCCTCAATTAACCCCGCCTTTGCAGCCACAACATTTTGCGCTGGAATTCCGGGTGTGTGGTGGACTCGGCTGCGCCTCTGAAAGAGAACTGGAGCAGATCCCTATCGGCGGTTTCTCGCCGAACGCAACGGTGGGAAGAGATGGCAAGGAAGTTGTTCTGCGCACCCGGCCTATCTGCTTCTGCCTGGAAGTATTTGCTACCGGCCATTTCACGCTCGAAAACAATTTTCTCCTTGGGCACGTAGACGGCATCGAAATCGTCGATATCACGCCGGACGGGTTGGAATCGAATCTCGAATGCTACCTGAAGATGTGCGTAACGGCGGTCCTGCGGGAAAAGCTGGCGATTCAGATGGAGAAGCTGACGCTTAGCTTTCCGTTGTTCGACATTGCGACTATCACGCTTTCACCCAGTCCGAATCCGCCCGTGCCGAATAATCCGGCAGTGGAAGACGATCAACTCAAGATCTTCATCAAGATGACGGTTTAGAAGGAGGCCGATCATGAGTCACATTACAATCGCCGCATCATCCAACGCATTTGTCCAGTTATTTAATAAGATCCGCGATAACTTTACATTCTCCAAAAGCGATTCCGGCAGTTTCGGGCCATTCTCGGCGAGTTATTCGGTCGCTCTACATCTGGAAGGTGGAAGCATTCAACTCAACGACGATGGAACCGTAGAAGTGAAACATCTTCAGATCGTGTGGGACACGCTAAAAGTGGAGGTGTGCTTCAATCTTCCCGGATTCTGCATCGGCGGATGGTGCATCATTCCAGACCCATGGAATGGCTGCCTCGTGGGTGTGCCCAAGATCTGCATTGGAGGACCGATCTGCGTGCCGCTTGACCTGAGCGGATTGGTTTCAGAGGTTAACGACCTCAAGGCCAATCTGAAGCCGGTCTATTTTGTCGACCCGGCGCGGACCGCGGGCGAATCGGATCTCGATGCCGAATTCGCCGGGCATCCGAATAAGTGGCGCATATTTCTCGATCCCGTATTCGTCCACGTGGACCCGATCGACATACCGGCGTCCATCGCAAATATTATCGAAAATATTGTTCGGGATGCGATCGAGAACATGTTCCCCATACTTCCCGGATTTATAGTAGATGCGCTACTGGCGGCAATCGGTCCGATTCTGGATCTGGTGAAGGACATTCTCGGAATCGTCGGCGAAATCAATGACTGGCTGACGGATCTGTTGATGAACACCTTCGATCTGTTGGGAATTATCGAAACGGCCATTGCCGATTACTTCGCCTCGAAAACGCCGCTTTACGAATTCGAAGATCCTTATCCGGTGCTCGATGCCGGCCCAGGTCTGATCCCGGTGAAGATTCCAATCCGGAATTTAGCCTCAAACGTGAACTCGAAGGAAATGATCGTCACGGCCGATGTGGGCTAGGGCGAAGAAGGGAGCCAAAGATATGACGACGAGATTGAAAACGACGCTTGATCCGAACCTCTATACGCAGATCGGACTGGACAGCGGCTCGCTCACGATGTTGGGCACCATCGTGCACCAGTTGTGTGAGCCGGGAGAATATCGCGGAGCGCTGCACCTGGGTGCCGATGTGAAGGCGGTGTTCTCCATCACGGCAGATCCCACCAGTCCGATTGCTCAGGTTACGGTGGATCTCGCAGGCATGGAGAAGAAACAGGCGGGTGAGGCGCCAACCGGCGAAGAAGGGCCGTGCGGCTGCGGCGGAAAGGATACGTCGGGCGGCGACCGATATACGGTGAATCCGCGTGGCTACGTGTTTTTCCATGTGCAGAGCGGAACCGGCGGCTATTACGTACACCTCCGCCGGATTGACGCTGCGCAAAACGACAAAGGCTATGACACGCGCATGCTGAAGAATGGTGATGCGTTTACTGCTATGATTCTGCGGCCCGGCACTTACTCAATCAGAAATACGCTGAATAAGTCCAAGGCCGAAGCCGTGGTGCACTATCCAAAGATCGGGGATAAGCGATATACACCGCCCGCGCCCGTGCGGATCGAATGCAATGCAAACGGCTTCGATACAAAAGGACGAGTCGAACTCGGAGTCGGACAGGGCTTGGTGTTCAACGCGCGCGCCGATTCACGAATCGAAATCAAGTTGGAGAAACCTGATGACGGGCCTCCAAGGGCAGACCGTGGCCGGACTGGCTATCGCAAACCCCAGCTCGCCTGAGCGAGTCACGCCTGCGCCGGCCGGGTTGACCAGCCTGGTCCGGCGCCTTGATCTCGAGCTACGTCAAGCCGAAATTCGCAGCTGCATCCACCTGGTATGCGGCGATTCTTTGACGCAGGGCGCGGGCTGGTCGAGCCTGAATATCGACGGTACGCCGGTGCAGTTTGCGCTGTCGCTGATACAAGGTCAACGGCCGGCCTTCGAGTTCGTCGGCGAGGCGTTTCGCATCGGCATGGGCTACGCGGAGAGGTACGCATTCGGGCTGGACAGCATGACTCGGCTTGCCGCGGCGACCGGTGTGAAATCCGAATGGCATATCGTGCAATCGCGTGTAGCGGCAGTAGGCGATAACGGACCGGCAGGCGATTGTGAAGACCCGGCAGGAGCGTTCTGGTTTGGAGCGGCATTCGAACCGGCCGGTCCTACTTCGATGACCGTTTATGCCAACGTGCGCCGTGGCCCCGAAACTGCGCGCTGGGATCGTCTGTCGAAATTTGCTGCATCGATTGTGGACACGGACTGGCCGCGAGTTTTTGCTCTCGCGAAAGCAGGCGGTTTCAAGCCGCTGGGCGGTGGCCTGCGAATACGAAGAGGCCGGCCTGCCGATATTCGTGTTTATTTCGCAGCCTATGGGATGACACTCGAAGATTATCGCCGGATATTTCGCGAAGCTGGCGCCGGCGAAGCATTCGATGGCGCGATCACTTTGTTTTTCGAAGCCGCGCTGGGAGCAGCAGACGCGGCATTTCCAACACGATCTACCGTATTTTCCTTCGGCTCAAACGATGATGGTAACTGGTCGCCGAAGCTCGAATTGTGCAGCCATTGCGCGTGGCAGACGGATGAGGAAGTTGAGGTACGCTGCGCGGCGTGGCTCGACCGCACGGGAATGGGTGCGGGTCTTTATCGTGATGCAGTCGGGATTCTCACCAATCGCAGGCGACGAGAATCTGTCCGTACTCATGCCTACATAGGCGTCGGTACCAGACATGATCGACCCTATGCAAGCATCTACCTGAATCCGGGGCGCGGCGGCTTATGAGCGATGCAGTCGAGAGAGGGCTGGCATTCTTGTTATCGGCGCAAGATCCCGCTGGATTTTGGAGCGACTGGGAGCTTCCGGTCGGCTCGTCGTCGATGTGGACGACCGCATACGTCGGGTGGCGGTTGAGCTCTTGTGAGCAAAGAACTGCCAGTTCATTGGAACGCGCTGCGGACTGGCTGGAGACGAATGAGCTGGGTGGCGGCGGTTGGGGTTACACAGAAGACACCGGCGCAGATGCGGATTCGACGGCGCTGGGAATCCTGTTTTTGGAGGCTCTCGAACGGCGCGCGCCGCCTTCCGCTGTGCAACGTCTACTCGGTTTTATCCGCGGCGACGGCGGCTTTGCTACCTATGGATTCGACCAGAGTTTCGGTGCGTGGACTGCTTCGCACGTTGAAGTAACCGCGACGGCCGCGCTTGCGTTGCGTGCAATAGGAGAAGCGCCGGAGGTCGTAGAGCGTGCGGCGGATTTCCTGCGTCGGGGGCGCAGGGTGGATGGACTCTGGAATTCATACTGGTGGACTTCGCCTTGCTATGCGACCGAGATCGCCACGCATTTATTAGGTGAGCAAGCGCGGCAGGAGGCTCGGAAAGGGTTGCTACATCTCCGGGTCACTAATCCCTTCGAAGCAGCGTTGCGGAGTTTGGTCTTAGGCGCCGGTGCGCGAAGTCTTGTAGAAACGCAGGGTCCGGACGGAAGCTGGCCCAGCGCTCCCATCCTGAGACTCACGCATCGGGATATTTATTCCCCGCAATCCGGCGAAAATGACGGACCATGTTTTGCAGATCGGCGACGGATATTTACAACGGCTACTGCAGTTGCGGCTCTCGGAATTTCCAAGCCTGCAATTTGAGAATTCCGGAGCACACGCCGTAGCGTGTCGACCCCTAGAGTTGATGAAGAGAGCGGGAAAGATTTCTCAACTTTCCTTCAAAGCGCTTCATTTCCTTTCATTTCCCTCGGTTCACTTTTCCCTTGACAGTTGCGCGACTTTCGCTTTTAATTAGTGTAACTTGGCGAAATCCCATATATACATTTCGTCGGTTATAGGGGGCCATCAGAGGGGCGTATGAAACGTTTCTTAATTGCAGCGGCAGCTTTACTGGCAGTGGCGATCAGCCCTGTCCTTTACGCGCAGGGTCCGGTCGGAACCCTAAATGGCACCATCACGGATCCGGCAGGCGCCGTGGTGCCGGGCGCTACCGTTATCGCAACTCATAACACCACGGGTGTCGAGTCTAAAACAACCTCTACTTCGAGCGGCACGTACACGCTGCCCTATCTCCCCGCTGGAACCTATACCATCCGCGTAAGTGCTCCAGGGTTCGATACCTCCACCGCCGAAAACGTGATTCTTCGTGTCGCGCAGGTTATGACCGTCAATCTCAAGTTGCAGGTCGGCAAGATGAACCAGACGGTAGTCGTTAGCGCGACGCCGGAACTGCTGGAATCGGACTCGGCGGAAATGGGGCAATACATCACCACCGAGGAATACAAGGACTGGCCCATTACCGTAGACGATGGCCAGCGGCAGCTTCAATCGTTCATCTTCAGCAGCCTTCCTGGTACGACCGGCAATACATTCGCCGGATCTATTAACGGCGGTCAGCAGTACTCGCACGAAATCCTGATTGATGGCATTCCCGTCGGCCGGTCGGACCTGTCGGGCGGCAACAACGATGAGTTCAGCCCTTCCGCCGAAGCGGTCGGCGAGTTTAAACTCCAGACCGGCGCAATTTCAGCGGAATACAATGGCGGTCAGACTGCCGTTGCAAATTTCCAGATAAAATCGGGTACCAACAATCTACATGGGTCAGGCTTCTACTATCTCGGCAACGAAGCTTTCAATTCCATTCCCGTGCAGGATAAAACGTTCGGTAAAACCAATCCCGAAAACCGCCTGAATAACTGGGGCTACTCGCTTGGTGGCCCGGTTTATATCCCTAAGATTTATAACGGTCGCAACCGGACTTTCTTCTTTACAAATTTCGAAAAGACAAACACCGTGAACCTGCCCTCCAGCGGGTTCGTCACGCTGCCCACCCCGGCGCAAAAGAACGGCGATTTTTCGTGCCTGCTTAGCGCCGCGTGTACGGGTAATGACCAGTCCGGCTCTGTAATCGGAACCGACGCCCTCGGTCGGCCCATTGTTTTCGGCCAGATTTACGATCCGCACTCCACCACCACGGCGCCCGACGGCAGTTACGTCCGCAATCCGTTTCCCGGCAATATCATTCCGCAATCCGCTTTCGATCCTGTAGCAGCAAAAATTGTCAATATCGGCATTGTCAATCCGGCGTTTGACAAGTTGATTAATAATCAGCCGAAGCTTGGCACCTGCTGCGCGTATTTCCGCCTGCATACGGTTGGCCTGAAGATCGATCATCAGATCAATTCACGGAACCAGATCTCGGGTTATTACAACCAGAGCTATCGTGATCGGGACAATAATAGTTGCGGTGGTAGCGGCAAAGGCCCGTATCTTCCCATCCCTGGTCTTCCGACCTCTTGCTCGAAATACCAGATCACGCCCGGAAACATGGGCCGTTTATCTTGGACCTCAACGGTTACGCCGTCGCTTGTCAATCGCTTCGCGGCAGGCATTAATCGTTTCCTGAATGAAAACGGCGTGCCCACGCACACCATCGCCGGGGGTTATGATACTGCGCTCGGGATGACGGGATTGGCACCCGCCGCCGCTTTTCCGGTTATGAGATTCTCCGGCAATAACTATCAAGGCGGAACCATTGATCAGATGGGCGTTGGAGCGGAAGTCTACAGCCCGAACGGAAGCTATATCT
>DAISJE010000103.1:0-10104 GCA_036821665.1 Bryobacteraceae bacterium
GCCAGGACTGCCAATCGTCGCGCCCGGAATAACGCCAGTCCGCCGACTGCGCACATCGCCTGTGTTCCGTTCAGCAGCGCTAACCCTTCTTTTGCTGCCAACTGCAACGGCGTAATGCCGGCTCTGCGCAGCGCCTCGCCGGCGAACAATCGCTCGCCACCGTAAAGTGATTCTCCTTCGCCAATCATCGAGAGCGCCAGATGAGCCAAGGGAGCCAGATCTCCGCTTGCGCCCACAGAACCTTTTTCGGGAATCACAGGATGCACGCAGCGGCGCAGCATTTCGAGCAGCGTCTCTACAATCTCAACCCGGCAGCCGCTGTTACCGCGCGCCAGCACGTTCGCACGCAGCAGCATCATCGCGCGTGTCTCCGGTTCGGAAAGCGGCCGCCCTACTCCGCACGAATGGCTGCGTACCAGGTTGAGCTGAAGCTGTTCCAATTCAGACGGCGAGATGTGCACATCGGAGAGCTTGCCGAACCCGGTGTTGACTCCGTAAACGATGCGGCCTTCGGTAATGACTCGTTCGATAACGTCGCGAGAGGCTTGCATGCGCTCGCGGGCCGCCTTCGCAAGCACAGCATTGGCGAGTCCGTTTGCGACGGTCGCTACTTGTTCGAGTAGCAACGGTTGACCATCAAGTTCGAGCGTCACAACAAAGGCGGGCTGAGAGCCCGCCGCAGGCGAAAGCGCCTGCCCCACAAAAAATGTGCGGGACCTCTCAAAACAGATGCCCCAGTTTCTCTTTTTTCGTCCTCAAATATTCTGCTGTTGTCTCAAGGGGCGGGACGATTATCGGCGCACGCTCAACGACGCGAATACCGGCATTTTCCAGAGCAGCAACTTTCTCGGGATTATTCGATAAGAGCCGCACTTCTTTCAAATCAAAAAAAAGCAGGATGGCGGCGGGCAAGGCATAGTCACGCAGATCGGCCTCGAACCCGAGCTCCTGATTCGCTTCGACAGTATCCAAGCCATTGTCCTGCAGTTCATAGGCGCGCAGCTTGTTCAGCAGCCCGATGCCCCGACCTTCCTGATGCTCGTAAATCAGCAACCCGCGCCCATCGCGCACAATCTGATCGAGCGCAAGCTCCAGTTGGGAACGGCAATCACAACGCAGGCTATGAAACACATCACCTGTCAGGCACTGGGAGTGTATGCGGACGAGCGGAGCGCCCAAATCGGGCGACAAATCACCCAGTTTCAGAACGACAGCCTCTTCCGTTTCCGTCTCTCTGACGCCTTCGAAGCCATAGATTCGAAAGCGTCCGAAGCGGCTGGGGAAGTCTGCTTCGGCAACCTTCTTTAATTTGAGCTCTGGCAAAACCTTATTATAGAAGCCGAAACTCATTTCGAGCGGCATTCGCAATTTTTTGACAATGCTCACACAACAGCAGCTTGCGGCGCTTTTGATCAAGGTGGCCGTTTCCGCATCGATCGCGAGTATTCTGATGCGTTTCGCTCGCATTCAGAAGATTCTCCTGGTAGAAGAACGTACGGTGGCCGACCGGCTGCAGCTTGCATTTATTTTCTCTGTTCTGTTCGGCGCAAGCGCGGAGGTGCGCGTGCTTGCACCGCAATACGCAGCAATCGATCTCGCGATGGAAGGCGCCATCATTGCCGGGATGCTGGGCGGCTACGTGAGCGGCCTGGTAACGGGGCTTTGCGTCTCTTTACCCGGAATGTTCGCGGGCAAGCTGATGACCATGCCGCTGTTTGCAGCCGCTGGCATCATAGGCGCTCTGATGCATGACCTTGCTCCGCGCCGCGAGGATGTCTGGTATTTTTCGCCATTTGTCGATTTGAATCTCTATCGTCTTTTTCGACAGATTCTCCGATTTCACAGAAAACCGATTCAACGGCGTGTTCTGGAGTTGGCAGCTTTCAATGTGATGTGCAACGCTCTGGTGGTACTGGCCGAATTGTTTCGTTGGGGCATTCGCGCTCTTGGGTTCACCAAGCATGGTACGTTCTTCCTTTTTGACAGCGGACGGCTGGACTCGTGGGTCTTTGCAGCGACAGCAGCCACTACCCTCTTTGCCGTCTCCCTTCCGCTGCGAATCTGGAGCAGCTATCGAGCGGAACGTCAGCTCGAAATCCAGCGTTCACGATTAATTGAGGCGCGCCTGGCCGCGCTTACGAATCAAATCAACCCCCATTTTTTGTTCAATACCCTTAACTCCGTCTCGACGCTCATCCGAATCGATCCGGATCGCGCCCGCGGCATGATTTACAAGTTGTCGAATATTTTGCGCCGCCTCCTGCGCAAGACCGAAAATTTTTCGCCCTTGCGAGAGGAAGTGTCCTTTATCGACGACTATTTGGCGATTGAGATGGTCCGTTTTGGGAGCAAGCTGCACTTCTTTAAAGAAATCGACGAAAATACTTTGGATCGGATGGTACCCAGCATGATTCTGCAGCCCATCGTCGAAAACTCGATCAAGCACGGACTGGCAAAGAAAGTGGAGGGCGGCATGGTGCGCCTTCGTACATGGCTCGAAGGCACACGCTTGAATATTCTGGTTGAAGACGATGGGCTGGGTATACCGGAAGCAAAGCTCGCCACGCTTTTTGAATCCGGTATCGGGGTGAGTAACGTTAACGAGCGTCTGCGGGTTCTGTTCGGCGGTGGATATCGCATGGTGGTGGACAGCACACCGGGACAGGGCACGCGTACACTCATCGAGCTTCCCGAAGTCGAAATTCCTTATGCCGATGTCGCTTCGATACCTGCCAAGACACCTCTCATATAAGAAAAACTCTTCTGCATTCCGGGAAGGGGATTATTTTCGTCGATCTCGTATTCGAGATTGACGCAACCTCCGTATTTCATTTTGATGAGCTGCATGAAGATCTGCGGGACAGGCAACTTCCCTTCCCCGACCGGGACCTGGCTTTCCTTGACTTTGGGATCGGCGAGATCTTTGGCGTGCATGTCAAGCAATCTCGGTCCAGCTTCCGCAATTGACTCGACAAGGTCTACGCCGGTACGCGAAGTATGCCCGATGTCGATGCAGAGGCCGCAGCGCGGATCCATATTCTTGACCACGGCAAGCACGCTTTGAGGCGTCGGGAAATGCTTGTCCTCCGGGCCGTGATTATGTACCGCGATCTTGATGTTGTATTCACGAACGAATTTTTCGAGCTTCGGAAGAGTTATGTGTGTCGGCGCGCAAACAATCAGTGGAAACCCGGCCCGCTTCGCGTATTCGAATTTGCTTCGGATGTCCGCTTCATCGTCTTTCTGGAAGGACACGTTCCCGCAGCCCACCAGAATGATTCCGGCATCGGCGAATTCTTTTTTTGCCGCATCGATCTGCTCCGGAGTGCTGTTCAGCGGCAAATGGAAATCCTTGACGTTGAGATATGGTGTGCCTAACTCCTTGGTCATGCGGATCGCATCGGCGCGCGAAAACTTGCGAAACGAATAAGATGCGACGCCCAGCTTAAAATTCGCTCCGCGGATATGATATTGCTGCGCGGGCGCAAAGCGCGAGGCAACGGCTCCGAAAGCGACGGATTGAATCAAATTTCGTCTAGTAATCAAATGGCCTCCAGTTCCTCCTCCAGTAGCTGCTTCTGGTACAACTCAGCATAATATCCGCCCAGCCGCTGCAACTCCTGGTGAGTTCCGGTTTCAACTATCGATCCGTGGCTCAGGACAATAATCCTATCGGCGTTTTGCACGGTTGAGACGCGATGCGAGATGAGAATCGTGGTTCGATCGCGCATTACACGCGACAAGGCGTTCAGGATCTTCTCTTCGGTTACGGTATCGACGCTCGATAACGCATCGTCGAGGATCAGCACACGCGGGTTTCGCAGGACGGCGCGCGCAATCGCAACGCGCTGTTTCTGTCCTCCCGATAAGGTCAAACCGCGTTCGCCAATTGCTGTTTCGAGGCCGTTCGGAAACGTCTCGATGTCGCCGGCAAGTCCGGCAATCTCCGCAGCCCGGCGGATCTCTTCCGTTGTCGCGGAGAGAACGCCCCAGGCAATATTTTCCGCAAGTGTTGCGCTGAAGAGAAAAGTTTCCTGCGGAACGAAGCCAATTTCATGCCGCAGCTCTTCGGGATCGAAGCGCTTCAAATCGACGCCTCCGAAGCTGACGATTCCGGATGTTGGATCAAACAGGCGCGGAATGAGATTGACCAATGTTGTTTTGCCACTGCCGGTATGGCCCACGATCGCAACAGTCTCCCCGGCCGCTATCGTCAGATCGATTCGGTTGAGAGCAGCCCGGCCGCCGAAATTCATGCCTACGTTTTCGAAACCGACCTCCGCCTGATAGTCCTTCACGTTCAGGACATCGCCGACAGGCCGATGAATGGTAGGATTCTCATGCAGCAGCTCATTGACGCGATTTAACGATGCTGCGCCGCGCTGCATCAGGTTAATGACCCAGCCGAAAGCGATCATCGGCCAGACCAGCATTCCCATGTAGACGTTAAACATAACGAAGCTGCCGATCGTGATGCGCCCATCCAGAAGTTGCCGCCCACCCGCCCAGAGCACGATCAGAAACGTCATCGCAATAAGCGCCTGAAGCAGCGGCTGGAACATTCCCTGAATCCTGGCGAGTCCAATATTCTCGCGAACGTAGCCCCGGTTCAGCATTTCGAATTGCTCGATCTCGGGCTGCTCCTGTGCGTAAGCGCGGACCACGCGCACCCCCGAGAGGTTCTCCTGCACCTTGCTGCTGACATCGGAAAAAATCCTTTGGATGTGCTCAAACCGGACATGGATCTGCCGTCCGAAAAAAATCACGGCGAGGGAGACGAAGGGGGCGGGTATAAAGGCCATCAGCGTCAGCCGGGCATTCGTTTCGAGCATCACGCCGATGGAAAGGATGAGCATAATGACCGTTTCCGCGATATACATGATGCCGGGACCCGCCATCATGCGGACCGCATTCAGGTCGTTTGTGCTGCGCGCCATAATGTCGCCGGTGCGATAGCGCGAATAGAAATCCTGTGATAGCGAAACCAGCCTTTTAAAAAGATCGTTACGGATGTCGTACTCGATATCGCGCGAGATGCCGATGAGGATCACGCGCATCCAGTACTGAAAGATGCCTTTGATGGCGGCTAAACCTACAATGGCGGCCGCCAATTCCAGCACGATTCGCATCTGAAAGCCGCGTGTGAGCGAATCTACTCCGAATTTAAGAACAAGGGGAAGCGAAGCCGCCAGGACATCTTTTATTAGCAACGAAGCGATGCCGAGCGAAAATCCTTTACGATAGCGGCGTATGTAGGGCCAGAGGGTGGATAGCGTTCTAAACAAGATCAGTCACCCAGCCACGCCGAAATCGTCTTCGTCCATTCCAGAAAGCACGTTTTCTGGCCGGGGCGCGTCTTCCACCAGCCGTCCGGCGAGAAGGACGGATCGGGCGCGGCCACCACGGTCAGCTCTATCCACGGGGCCTGCTTTTGCCATAAACGCGCCGCGCGCCGCGTGTGATAGTTGCTTGTGACCAGCAGGATGTGTTTGATGCCATGCGCACGCAGATAGTTCCCGAGGAACGTTGCTTCGCTACGGGTGGAGTCCGTTCCCTGAGGCAGCCAGACGGGACGAAAGAGAGAGAGCGGATATCCGTTGCGCCTGGCGAACTCAATTGTGCCATCCGAATCATGGCCCAGCAGGTCAGGCGGGCCGCTCACTAAGACGTACGGCGAATAGCCCTGCTGCGCGAGTTTAGCAGCCTTTATAATGCGCGTCCCGAAATCGTCTCCGCCTAACACCAGTATCGCGTCAGCCTTGCGTGGCCCGTCATCTCTCACTAGCATGCGGCCGGCCTGCGTGAGCAAGGGAACGCGAAACAGCCAAGCCGTAAGAAAGACGAGGCAGAGCGCACCCGCAAAGATCAGGACAGCGCGGAATAGTTTTCGGCGACAGGATACGGCGGCGCCAGCGCCCGAAGGTAGCGTTACGGCCGTTCCCACCTTCCGCTCTCGCTCGAACGAAACACTGCTTCGATTACACGCATATTCGCCAGCGCATTTTCGAGTGGGACGGGCACTTCGCCATCATCCTGAATGGCCCGCGAGAACTCATCGCCTTGAATCGTGTACTGGTCGGCCGTGGGAAATTCTTCGGTCCGGGCGCTGCGACCAGCCAGTTCGGAGCCATCATCAATGAAAATGCGACTGGGGCGGTCTGGCGGGATATTGTATGGAATCTCAATTTCGATTCTTGTCTTTGTGCCGAAAACCTGCATGCGCTGGAAGGGGACAAGTTGCGTGCTGCAGGTGAAAACGGCGTGGCCAGGCGCGAAATCGAGCAGCGCGGAACTGAGCCGGTCGGTATGCATTTCCGGATCACGCTCAATCAGTCCCGACACCCGCACCGGCTCGCGTTCAAACAAAAAGCGGGACATGGTAATGGGATAGCAGCCGATGTCCATTAAGCCGCCGCCACCGAATTCGGACACATTTCGAATGTTTTTCGGATCGCGATTAAAGTAGCTGAACGCGCTCATGATGGCTTTCAACTCTCCAATCCCGCCACTCCGGACGATTTCTCTCGCGCGCAGCCATTCGGGATGGGTGCGCACCATGAACGCTTCGCCGATCTTCACGCCCGTTTTGTTGCGCGCTTGAATAAGATGACGCGCTTCTTCGGCCGTTAAAGAGATCGGCTTTTCGCAAAGGACATGCTTGCCGGCTTCGGCGGCTTTGATCGACCACGGCACATGCAGATGATTGGGCAGCGGATTGTAAACGGCGTCGATGTCCGGGTCAGCAAGGAGCTCTTCGTAGGAGCCATAGGCTTTGGCGAGATTGAGCGACTTCGCTGCGTCACGCGCCCGAGACAGATCGCGCGATGCGATGGCAGTCACTTCGGAACGAGACCCCTTTTGCATGCCCGGGATCACCTTCTTAATGGCGATATTGGCAACGCCCAGTACGCCCCATCGGATCTTCGCGCGCATTCCTTTGAGTGTCGCATGGGGAGATTAGCGCTCAGCGTCGGCTTTCAGCAATGAAATTCTTCGCCGATACTTTGCAAGCAAACGCGCTCTGTCGCTGAACCGGTCGCCGTCAGCAAGCGGTGAATCGGTTCGTACCGCGGCTCGCGGCTCAATTGAAAAGTCTGATGATGAACCGGCAGGATGAATTCGGCTCCTGCTTCATTCGCCATCGCCAGAGCCTGTTCCGGATTGCAGTGGACGCGAATCCAGGGATCGTATGCGCCGATGGGCATGATTGCGAGGTCGGTCCGCCGGCTCAATCTCAACTGTTTGAAATTATCCGTGTATGCGGTATCGCCTCCGAAGATGACCCGATAGCGACCCGCTTCGACGACATAACCGTTATAGCCCCGAAATATATCGCTGCGCATGCGGGCGCCCCAATGCGCTACTTCAAACGCGGTAACGCGCACGGGGCCGGCCTGGACTGTTTCGTTCCATCCGAGCTCATAAACATTCGCATAGCGGCGCGGCCGAATCAGATCGGAAGTCCGTGTGGCGGTGATGACGGTCGTTTCCGGATTTTCCAGCTTGCGCAGCGTCGGCAGATCGAAGTGATCCATATGCGCATGGGACAAGAGCACCAAATCAATCCGCGTAAGATCCGATAACGGAACCGCTACGTCTACCAGACGTTTAATCCCTAAGGTCATCGGTCCGAAATTGAGCCCGACTCGCGAACTAAAGACCGGATCGGTCAAGATCGTGAAACCATCCAATTTCAACAAAACAGTACTGTGGCCAAGCCATGCAGCATGCAGTCCCTGATCGGGCCACAGCGATGGGTCCGGATAGTTGGGGGCCGGCAGAGTCTCACGTTTGTATTCTTTTGACATCTCGCGGAAAAAGGCCGGCGCCGCGCGCCGCAAGAAACGCGCCGCCTCCGGAGCGCGCATGATCTTTCCTGAAATGGCTTTTCTGCCTCGCGGCCGCGGATGCCGCCGGACGCCAAATTGATCGATCACAGTGGTTAGATGCGCTTCCGGCGCGATTCGTGCCGTTCTCGAGTGGGGGCACGTAAAATAGAGGCGATCGGAACCCCAGGATTCATTTGAAATAATGACACTCGGCTCCGCACGGAGGAGGATGTCCTCATGAACCGTCGTGACCTGCTACGTAAGACTTTTTTCGGCGCCATAACGGCTTCCACATCTATTCCCTCACTCAAAGCACGCGACTTTCCTCCAGGTTACGATGCTTCCAAAGAGCTCGGACGCGCAGACTGGAAACCGGCATTCATGGATGAACACCAGAACAATACGTTGATTGCGTTGAGTGATCTGATGATTCCGGCCACCGATACACCCGGCGCTAAAGATGCGCTCGTCAACCGGTTTCTCGACCTGCTAATGACTGTCGAAACACAGGAAACACAGCGCGCGTTCATTCAGGCGCTGGGCTATATCGACGGCGCTTGCATGGAACGGTATAAGTCAGCGTTCTTATATGTGCCACATGAGCAGCAGATGGAGTTTCTCAATCTGCTCGCTTATCCCCATTCACAGAGCACCTGGGGCGAAGAAACGGAAGAGTTCCCCGGACATACGCATTTTCAAAAGTTAAAGGACTGGATTGCCGGCGCTTACTACAGTTCGCCTGCCGGTCTGAAAGAGATTGGCTGGAATGGCGAATTTCCGCACGGCGTATTTGCGGGTTGCGAGCACGAAGGCCAGCCGCACGAGCACAGTCAATCCTAAAATCGGACAAACTGCATGTTTCAAGATCCTTTGAGCGAAACGTACGACGCCATTGTTGTCGGCTCCGGTGCAACGGGCGGCTGGGCTGCGAAGTGCCTTTCGGAAGCGGGGTTGAGCGTGGCGCTGTTGGAGGCTGGACGGAGCGTCTCACCGAAGGAATTCACCGAGCACATGCCGGCCTTTCATCTGAAGTACCGGAACATGTCTCTCGACTGGCTAAAATCGCGGCCGATTCAGCGGCAGTGCTACGCGTGCATGGAATACAACTATGACTGGTTTGTCGATGACCTGCAAAATCCGTATAGCACTCCTCCAGATAAGCCGTTCACCTGGCAGCGCCTGCGCATTCTGGGCGGACGGACACTAGTGTGGGGACGCCAGAGCTACAGGTTAAGCGATCTGGATTTTAAGGCAGCGAGCCACGACGGATACGGTCAGGACTGGCCGATTTCATACAAAGATGTTGCGCCCTATTACGACATCGTTGAGGATTACGTCGGCATAAGCGGTGCAACTGAACGCAACGACGCTTTGCCGGACGGTCATTTTCTGCCGCCTATGAAAATGAGTTGCGGCGAAGTCCACCTGAGAGAGCAAGCGGCCAAAAGCTTTGGACGCACAGTAACCATCGGGCGCACGGCGATCCTGACGCAGAATCATAACGGCCGCGCTGCATGCCACTACTGCGGCCCTTGCGAGCGCGGCTGCAGCACTTTCTCTTATTTCAGCAGCCCATTCACAACTGTGAAAGACGCGCTCAAGACCGGAAAGTGCAAATTGATTACAAACGCGGTGGTTGCTTCGGTGGATATGGATGCTTCCACCAATCGAGCGAGCGGAGTCACATTTATCGATGGCGTGACACGTCAAACGAAGAACGTCCGCGGGAAAGCCGTTATTCTTTGTGCGCAGTCTATGGAATCGACACGTATCCTGCTTAACTCGTCGACGCGGGAGCACGCGCATGGCTTGGGAAATTCCAGCAGCCTGTTGGGTCGCGGGCTCATGGACCATTCGACCGGCGCAGGAGCCGAAGGCGAATTAACGGGCTTCACCGAAAAGCCAACTCCGTACAGCGGTCCGCATCGCGCCAACGGAATCTATGTCATTCGTTATCGCAACCTGGCAAAGGGTCCGCAGCAGAAGAACTTTATTCGCGGCTACGGATTTCAAGGGGGCGCGTCGGCCGATTTTAACTTTTCGGCGGCCGGATACGGTGCGGCATTCAAGCAAGCTGTTAAGGACGGCAGCTACGGCATTAGCCTGGGCGCTTTTGGTGAAAGCCTGGCGCGCAACGATAATTTCGTTTCAATCGATCCGAACCTGAAGGATGCGTGGGGTATCCCGGCTCTCCACATCTCCATGACGCATGATGACAACGCCAAGGCAATGCATGAGGACGCGGCTGCAACGGCTGCCGAGATGCTTGAGGCCA
>DAISJE010000103.1:10114-10704 GCA_036821665.1 Bryobacteraceae bacterium
GGGCGCAAAGAATATCCGGATTACCTCGAAACTGGCCGAGCCGGGAATGGCCATTCATGAGCTTGGAACGGCGCGCATGGGACACGACCCGAAAACATCCGTTACGGACCCGTTTTGCCAGTTACACGACGTAAAAAATATATTCGCGATGGATGGCGCGTGCTTTGTATCGTCCGGTTGCCAGAACCCGACACTGACGATGATGGCGCTAACAGTGCGTGCCTGCGATCGTTTGATCGATCGCTTTAAACATAACGATATCTAGCGCAGTGTTTCCGACGTTTCTATAGCAAACAGGCGGACGGATCGAACGGGCATGCATCACGCCTACGACGGGGACAGGCGCGACTGCCGCTCGCGCGTTCAACGTGCCTCGATGTTGAGATGTGCTGTTGCGGGACTGTGAAAAAATTGGCTCAACCGCTCCCGAATGCGCTAAAGCGGACGTGCTTCTGCACGTCAGGTCGCGGCTCTGCTTCAAGGTCAACGACTTACGAAAGGGTTGCGCTCAGGACAGTCGAACCAGTCCCGCTGATCGAGGTACCTCGATGTGGAAATTCGGAGCACATCGCGCTTCCGCAGAGCGGGGC
>DAISJE010000104.1:0-10695 GCA_036821665.1 Bryobacteraceae bacterium
CCAGTTGCTACAAGTGCTTGCCGATTCTAGTACCCAGCGGGAGGCGAAGCGAGCTGAGTTCCTTTCGCACTTCGTTTCAGATAATCCGGTTATTCCCCTTCAGAACATCACGCCGAAAATGAGCACGGTGATCTACCAAACCAATTGCTTAGATTGGCAGATCCTGCCGCTGCAGCGCTTGGCGGAAAAAATGGGTCTATACGGCTCTCTATCGGTCAATGAGCGGGCGAAGGTCGCTTTGTTCATTGTTCGCAATCACGAGCAGGTGGATTGGGGCGAAATTCGAGATCTCGCGAACACGATCTGGGACCTTTACATTCTTTATTGGGACTCTGCACGCCAACTGCTGTTCATCCACGCATCCGACAAGGATTCCAGCCTCGACCAGCTCGCTCATGCTCTTGCCGGAACGAGCGCCACGCTTATTCGAGGGGAAGATGTTTTCCGGGTCTTTTACGGCCTAAGCCGTTTGATGCTAATGAATCTCGGTCTCCACCATTCGTTGAGCCGAGCGGTGCGCTTCACGATGTTTGTGGGAGCGGACATTCAAGACGGGCTCTCCCAGGCTCAGCAGCAAGGAAAAATCAAATCGAATACGTTCGGGCGCGGATTTGAGCTGGGCGAGAAAGTAACGGTAGGATGCTCGCATCGGGGCCGGATCTGGTCCTACCGGATTGCGTCAGACATTTCTCAGTGGGTCGAATGGTGCAATAGCGTCGGGATCAAGGTGCTTAACTCGAGCATCTCATTCGACAAAACCGTCCTGCCCTACCTTTTAATTCCACGCGAGATATCCACCCGGCCGGCGCGCATTCCCATTATGGTCGAGTGGTCAGATGCTCTCCTGCAGCGGAACGAGAGTTACGTCTCCGTCAATATTGACGGCCAGTTCGTCCCCTTTCTGGAAATCGGCTTAGAAATAGGCAACCGGACCGCCAGCGGGCCTCTTACGTTTCGAGTTTTTACAGAAACGCACAGTTACGAATATGAGGCGGCGTTTGTGGCTGACGGGGTCCTTTACCGGGCACTCCAGGAAGATCTCGAGATTCACTTCGGAAAGAAGCGAAGTATTCGCCTATCCGAATTTTTCCAAAAGGAACCACCAATCTTTTACTTCGATAACGGGGGTTTTCTCATCTATAACCGTTACTGCGAGTTGAATCTCTCGAATCGGCAACCCTATAGCGCCGAGCGCATCGCGGTATGGGATTGGAGTGGAACCGACATTCAGACCGAGTCCCAAACCCAACAAAAAATTGAACGGTCAATTCAGTACCGTGTCATACAGACATTACTGTCTCCTTTGTGGGATGTTCGGTATGATTTTCTCCTGGATGATGATTCCGCCAACGAAGCCGCCGATATTGCGGGAATTGCCGTAGTGGGCGACGACATCCTGATTGATCTCTTCCATTGCAAGTTCTCCTGTGAGCCACAACCCGGAAGCCGCCTCGAAGATCTCTATGAGGTATGTGGCCAGGCGCAAAGAAGTGCCCGCTGGAGACACGACGTACCTAAACTTCTTGATCATCTTCTCCGCCGAGATTCATTGCGCGTGGCCGCAGGCGGCATCACCCGGTTTGAGAAAGGAACCAAAGAATTGCTGGTGAGTTTAAAAAATCGATCTCACCTATTAAAACCGCGGCTGCGGATCTTTATTGTTCAACCGGGGTTATCGAAATCACAAGCGAAACTAAACCAATTGGAGCTGTTGGGAACGTCTGAACTGCACGTCAAGGAAACAAGTTCAGCCGAGCTGAGGATTATCGCCAGCCGCTAGACATTATTGTGGCCGTTTTGTTAATCACGGTTTTCTTGGCCCGAGATCACGGTACCCGAAATCAAATCGAGGAAACAGAATACTAAATACCTTTCGTGGAGGCAGGAGGCTCCGCGAAATGGAATCATTGATTCTTACAATAGCTGCAACAATCGCCGCAAATTTGATTTCCGATTGGCTAATCAAGAAGTTCAACAATAGGGGCGTTAGTTGCCTTACGGTAGAAAACCTTATCGCCGACTGCGGGCAACTGTCATTTGGTCGCCCCGCCTGTGCAAGTATTTCCCTTCAATAACTGACAAAGCACAGCGTCAAACGCGGCAAAACTCCGGTCCTCGCAAGCGACGAGATGCGGGATCTGCTCGACAGCATTCCCACCCGCTCGGTGCGGGATCTGCGCGATCGGGCGCTCCTCGGGACCATGGCGTATACCTTTGCGCGCGTGGGCGCGGTGCTTTCTTTAAGGGTCGAAGATTATTATGTCCAAAAACGGCGCGGCTGGCTGCGGCTGCACGAAAAGGGCGGCAAGGTGAACGAAATTCCCTGCCATCACAATTTGGAAAAATATCTGGAAGAGTATCTGCACGCGACATCGGCTCAGACCGAAACGGTCCCTTGTTCCGAACGTGGCGCCACGGGCAGCTCCAATCGAAAAATTTGAACCAGTCCAACGTCCACAAAATGATCCGGCGCCGGGCGCGCCTGGCCGGCATTCCCACGAATATTGGCTGCCACAGCTTTCGTGCCACCGGGATCACGAATTATCTAAAGAATGGCGGTCGGCTGGAAGTGGCCCAGCAGATGGCCGGGCGTGAAAGCTCCCGGACCACCGGCCTCTATGACCGGCGCGGAGATGAGATTTCGTTAGATGAAGTCGAGCGCATTTCCTATTAGCGGCCAGAATATCGGATGATAAGGAGAGCCTAGAAATGAGTTCGCAGGTCCTCACCCCCAATACCGAAGCAGCGATCCTCCCTAGGATTCTCATCGAATCCGACGAGGCGGAGCTCGGTCCGGATGCGGCGCGATATCTACTCTCGATCAAGCTGCCCCCAACGATGAGGAGCGCGTGAACGAGCTCTCCGCCAAGGCGCGCGCTGGCACCTTGACCGAAATGGAGGCGCAGGAACTCGATAGCTACTTGCATATTGGAAGTCTGCTGGCTGTCATGCAGTCGAAAGCGCGTCGCTTACTCAAGCACACTCCTTCTTGCCAGCAGTGAATCGGGAACTTGCGCGCATTCTCCGACAACGGGCACGCGAGCGATGCGAGTATTGCCTGCTTCCACAATCAGCCTTCCCGTTGCCCTTTCAGATCGATCACGTACTGGCAGAGAAGCACCGCGGAGAAACGGTCGAAAGCAATCTCGCCCTGGCTTGTACACATTGCAATCGCCACAAAGGACCGAACATCGCCGGCTTCGACGAAGCGAGCGGCCGGATTGTCCGCTTGTTTCAGCCTCGAAGGGAACGTTGGGACGAGCACTTCGAAGCCACTGGAGCGCTCATCCGCGGGAAAACCGCCGTGGGACGTGTAACCGTGGCTGTGCTCGCAATGAATGATGCAGACCAGGTGCTGGTCCGAAACGCATTACAGAAAGAAGACGGATCCTAAGCTTTGGAATTTTGGTGCTCTACACGAGCGACCGCGGCCTGTTATTGCCTCAATCATGGAGTTCGCTGCTGTCAGTTGTGCCATGAACGATGCGCTTTTCAATACGATCGTAAATGGCAAGCGCGAGTTCTGGGGTTGCTTGGTCCTCAAATACCGCCTGGACTGATGCCCAGCTCAAGTCTAGTGTATCCGTGACAAAAACCGCCGCATCCCGAACACCAGGTGGTATTTCTCTGCTCCAAGCATCAAGTTTCCTATCAAATGGATTGTCCGTCCTCATCCTTTCAGTTTTCCAAATCCGCGAATTGAGACCGACGCCGTGAATCGGCCCGGGAAGGAAGAGATTGAATCGCTCTCGACACCATAGGATTATCGAAAGCGCAACCACTACGAATCGATTGATGAAGAAAGTCTGCGAATCAGAAACCCAAAGGACTGAACGTGGAGCAGTGATCTTTTCAAGTTTATTCATCGCGGCCAACCGGGGATCAAGGTCGCTGCCAAGATCATAACGGGAAGAATTGCAGAAAAAAGCCCAGCACGCCGGAGGTTCACATTGTATGGAAAAGAGCATGTCATTCTATAGAAAAGCAATGCACACTAAGCAGTTCCAGCAACGTGCGGTTCGTCCCGTTTCCGTTTTCGTGGGCCATATCCCTGCGCTTTATAGAAAAGCAGACGAGGCCGGCTCATTATCAGCATCGGTTATTGTGGACGAGGAAGATTTGGTTCGATATTTCGGTGAGCGGGTCGAGATCCGACGAGAAATTAACACGGATCTGAATGTACTCGTCTGCAGAGCATTTTTTCGGCCTTCCTTAATAGAAAGCGACACGAAAGCGATTCAGGATTTAATTCAGAATTATGAGAACAGGCGAAACGCGCACCCGCGACCTATTCAGCCACCGTTAGGTGTGCGTAGCGATTGAGCTATGAGAGCCTTTTTCTCGCAATCCAGATTGCAGGCCGCAAACCCGCTCTTTCACTGGCAAAACTGAAAAGATTTGGAAGGCCTTTGCTTCAATCCACCGGATACGCGCGAGACGGCCATACTTATCTACGTACCGCAACGGTTCGATTATCGTGGACGTAAGCACAACATAGATGTAGTGCTACGCTGTGTAACTGGTGGATGCCGATCAAACTGCCTCTCTCCGGTCTTGAGCAGGAATTTATGACTGCCGTATGGTCCGGAGGAAAAGTCACGGTTGCCCGCATACAGGCCGCACTCGCACCGAAACGCGTCCTTAAAGACTCTACCGTCCGCACTGTGCTCACTCGGCTTGAGGAAAAAGGATATGTTCGGCATGAGCTGGACGGTCGAGCGTTTGTTTATTCGAGTGTTGAGCGGCCTGAAGATCTGGCTGTTCGCGCGGTTAAACAGCTCATTGACCGCCTCTGTCATGGCTCGCTGGAATCGCTGCTTACAGGGCTGGTGGACGCCGGCATCGTTGATCGTAAAGAATTACGGCGAATCGTTGATCGCGTGGCGACCCAGCATTTGCAGAAGGCAAGCAAATCGGCGAAAACGCAGAGGTCGGCAATTGGATAACCCCGGAATCGGAAGAGCATAAACCGGGGCTAAATTAGCCCTTTCCCTAGGTTGTTTCCCCCTTTTCTTTGAGTTCTAATTGCTAAGTGGAGGGGATTATGTCTGGATTAACGAGACATACGGCTGCTAAATTAATCCCTCGTCTGCTTCTGAGGGCGATAGCAGTCGCAGTTATAGTCGCATCGCAATACCCAAGCCTCGGCATTACGACCCGTGCGTGCGAAAGGCCGGTCTTCGTGAACGTCACCTGTGGAAGTGTATGCGGCTGCGAAGAGGTTCAACACGGGGGATACACGAGCTGCTCTCCGGGGCAGACTTGTCCCGATAACTGCTCCCATAGCGGGCAGAGTTGTTGACAGCCCAGCTAATTAGGAGTGAAATCGGCCGAGTAACTAGCCCGTCGACATGAAGTATTTGGTGGGCGTTCTAATTTGGGCTGTTATCTGGAATCCTAGTGCTCTGCTTTCGGCGCACCAAGTTCAAAGTGTCCGTCTGAGTTCTCAGGTCTTCCGAATTCAGGCATCTTCAACGGTCCAGCCCCTCTACCCAATACAATCCTTGAAAATTCATCATTCGGGCGTTGTGATTGTGGACGTTCATGTTTCTCCAGCCGGACGAGTACTCGATGTTGAAGTTTTGCAATCACCCGATCTCTGGATGTCGCGGTCCGTACAAACTGCTGTGCGCCAATGGTTATTCCGGCCTGTCACCAGGAGAGACGGCAGCCATACCGCGTTTGAAGTTGTCGGCCGGCTTTTCTTCTATTTTGCGATTGACAAAGGTAAACCCGTCATACGTGAGTTAGTCGGCGATCAAATGCCACTCAATGTTCGCTCAAAAAGCTCCTAATCACCAGGAGGTGCCGTCATGATAGGTACGAAGTCGATGACCATTGCTCGGAAGATGGGAGTGGTCGCGCGGAGGACAGCGACAGAAGTACTCATCGTTGGGGCTGCTGCTGGCTTACTACTTGTGGCACTGCGACTCATGGCTCCGTCGCCTCCCGTACCGGCGGTGCAGCCGACTATGATAGGTTCACTCTTTGCTGTAGGTTCGCCCATGCGCCTTAAGGGCGTCACGTTTGCGAGGGAAAGACTTTCTCTCGTGCTTGTCTCCTCTCCGACTTGCCCTTATTGCCTCGCAAGCGAGGGCTTTCATAAGCGTCTAAATGCCGTTGCTGCATCTCATCGCGTACCTCTTTATGTGGCGGTGCCCAGGCGGTCAGAAGCCACAGCGTATTTCACCGCTGCCGGATTCAAATCTTCCGCCGTGAAGGAATGGAACGATTTGGAAGGTCGGGTGCCAGGGACACCCACTCTGATTGCGGTCGACTCGCACTCCTTTGTCAGTCGAATTTGGATCGGCCGTCTCGTGGCGGCGCAAGAAGCTGACGTGTTAGACGCAGTCACCAACTCCACGCATGCGATGCACGCAATCCAGTCGGGGGCAGCCCGCTTTCCGAATCTTTCATGGTCGGATTTAAGCTCATATACCACCGGAACCTTCGATATCGTTGACATTCGAGAGCGTTCGATCAACAATTCACTTCGCTCAGATGCGATCGTCCTTCCCCTAATCGAAATACCGTACACAGCCTCTATCGAACTGGATCCGTCGCGTCTTCACATCGTTGACTGCTCCAATATCTCTGCTGAAATGTGTGATAGCGGAGCCGCTTTGCTGCATGATGCCGGACGGAAAGTTGCGACCGTTGGGCGGGGCGAATATTTTCGGTCGTGTCAACTCACCACTCCGGGTAGATAAGCGAGCTAGCCCTTCAGAGGATGCCCTCTTCGAGTAGGAAATTCTGGTTGCAATTTTCAACACCGTTTTGCGTCTTGGCGATCATCGCTGCCGGCCATCAGCAAGTGCCAGTTGGAAGAGCATCGGGTCGAATACAAGGCATCGTCGTCGAAACATCCGGCGGCGCTCCTATTCCCGATGTCGTCGTCACAGCAGGCGGCCCGGGGCGGAGCCTCACTGCGCTCACAGACAAGAACGGACATTATGCAATCAAGGACCTGCCCCCGGGTGTGTATAGCGTTTTTCCGCGAAAGAACGGATACGGCAAGTTGACCAGTGCCGCGCCGCATCGCGTGCGGGTGCTGGCCGGAGGCACTGTCTCGGAAGTGAACTTTCAGCTTCATAAAGGCGCAGCGATCTCAGGAAAAGTACTCGATTACAACACGAAAACGCCGATCCCCGGTATGCGAATTGGAGTGTGGGCGAAGGGATTTGCGTATGGTATGCCTCTGATGGCGTTCCAGGGCAACGCACACACTGATGCAGACGGCAGCTATCGCGTTGCGGACTTACAGGAAGGCACGTATTTCGTCGCCGCGACTCCTCAAACGTTGCATCCGATCACCGATGGCGCTCACGCCTCCTCGCCAGACGGACCCATCCAAATGGAATATGTAAGAACTTTTTATCTTGACGAGCCCTCGTTTGAGTACGCAAGTCCGGTACAGCTCGCGCCTGAAGAAGAGACGACTGGAGTGAATTTAATATTGAAACGCGTGAAGACATTTTGCGTCACTTCGGCGATTCCTTCGGGCATTGATGCTCAATCACAGGTTGTCGCTGGCCTTGCCGAATCTGGCATTCTGAACGACTCCCTTCTAGGAATGGGTATCGTGAGACCCGGCCAGCGGTTTTCATTTTGCGGATTGCCGCCTGGATCTTACGTTTTGACAGTAGCTGTTGCTAATAAACAGCATGTGTGGACCTCTTTCGGGCTCGAATCTTTTTTGCTTGAGCACAACGTATCGCTCGGACCGATATCACTCCTGCCAGGGCAGCGACTCTTCGGAAAGGTATCCGTCGATGGACAAACGCCGACGGGTTCGCTAGAAAGGCTGGGGATCGAGTTGGACCCTTTGAGTCATCTGCCGTTCGCTAGGGAGGACAACTTTGAAAAGGTGAGTGAGTCGGGCACGGTCTTATTCGATGATCTTTGCCCGGATGATTACCGACTGCACGTCTGGGGATTGCCGGCGGGCTATTACGTGAAGGAGGCAAGTATCGGCTCCCATGACGCTATTCGCGAAGCGGTCCGACCCGGTTCAGGCGAATTGCGAATTTTGCTCGGTACGGATGGTCCGGCTCTCGCCGGACAGGTCCTTGATAAGGATGGCGCACCTGTATCCGATGCAATCGTTGTGCTGGCATCCCAGCAGAGTGCCAACGATCCGTCAACGCTCCAAATTACGAGCACAACAACGGATCAAAATGGCACTTATCAGTTTGCAGGCGGCATCGCCCCAGGCGAGTATCAATTGTTAGCCTTGACAGATTTGTCACAAGAGAACAGCGAGAACCCGGTCGTAATAAGCCGACTTTTGCCGTATGCCACTACAATCACACTCGCTGCTTCATCACGGCAGCAGATAAGGTTAGAATCGGTTCCAGCCAACCGGTGACGGGTTCGATTAACGGGTGGCAGTGTTTTCGCCTCACGTTGGAGCAGCGCATTAAACACTGATAGGTCGGTGGCTGTAATATTTCAATATTTCTAATGCGTTCGTCTAAGCTCAGATACTTCGCGGCCGCGACTCGCGATAGCCACGATGAAACAAGTTCCCCTGCGACGGGTCGCGGCGCAATTGGCAGTTGGCGGGGAGCATAGGTTGTTTGTTGCATCACCGAAACCCACCGTCCATCCATTACCGCGATGTGCGTCGAGCCCGCCGATCCGTAATGGAGACCAACGATTCAGTCACCATTTCCTCTTGGCGTGGCGCATGGCAGCAATCTCGTAAAGGTCCGTGTAGGGGATCGGGAAACTCTCGCGGCTACCCTTGGTTCGGACAAACACAGCGGTAGCGTGCAGTTCGATCACAATCTCATCTCCCCGGAATTTGGCTGTCGTCGCGCGAACCAGCTTGCGAGTGATTCTGGTCATGCGGGCACCTTCTCGAAACGGGCTTCGCGGATCGCATCGGCAATGGCTTCGCGCAATTCGTCGGAAGTCAAGGGCACGGAGGCCATGAGAAGATCGGCCAGATTGTCGCGGGCGTCGAACGCCTCGAAGTCAGAGAACACGGTGGGATGCGCTTGTTCTTCAAACGCAATGGCGGCGCTAGCGAAGTAATGAGCGATTTCGGCGGAGCCCGCCAGCGTGCCTCGATGGATCGAAAGCCAGTTGAGGTAATTGTCGTGAGCGCAGCAAGCGCGTATCAGATCGATAGCCGTGACAAGTAAGTCGCGGTTCGAATGAATTCCAGCATTCATAAAAAGTCGTCTCCTTTCGTTCTTGGTCATTCCTTACGGCTGCGTGCGTCAGCCAGCAGTCGCATTGAGAACCGCGCTCCGCGCGGATCGCCATCGAGCAGCACCCCCTGGCGGCGGCGCGGAAAGGCGCGGCGGCTGCCTTTCGCGAATGGTGTTTGCGCACAACGGGGCGCCACGCGCGCAAGCGGAGCGGGTTGCTTCGAACCTTTTTGGGGGAGCCGATTTTCTGGAAGAATTCCTTTGCCTACAGCCTTAGGAAAATCGGGGGGACCGAAAACCCGGAGGGCGAACCGCTTGCGCCGGGGTCGTGTGCGCGATGAGCGAAAGAAAAGGCAGCCGCCGCTTGCCTGCACGCGAGACAATGCCGCCGCCCAGGGGGATCAAACAGTGTTCTTAGACCGTGCTGCTGCAGGCTATCGCGCGGAGTCCGCAGGGCGGAGCGCCACCCCAAGAATTTAAAGGGAGAGGCGTTGCGGAGAGGGAACGTCTCCGCTGGGGATGGGAGCGGAAGACGGTTCATGCCGGCTGAAGCGCGGGAAGGGTGGCGTTTCGGCCCTTCGCGGCACAAGTTATATCTGATTTCTAAAACTCACACTGCCGAACCTGCCGTAACCGCCAGGTTTCCTGACATGACTCACCGCGTTAGGAATTTGCGGCTGATGTGTTGCGAAAAGCACCAGCATCTTGCAACGGAACATGAGTCGCGCAGAGGGGACAAGCCGATGGAGTCCATAAGTTATTCGGAAGATGGAGAAGGCTCTCCAGCATCACATGCCTGGAGTCAGCGAATTGCTGAGCGGCATCGCCCAGAGTCAGCAGACTCGCAATCGCGACAATCTCTGCTCCGCAGGCTTCCAAATCTTCAAACGTGCGACGCACAGCGGAGCCCGCATTCATCACATCGTTCACGATAGCAATGCGCGTGCCTTTGACAGCCCGCCGAAGAGCGTTTGGAACACGATACCCTACCGGAAAAAGCCTGTCCTTACTGCTTTTAGCAAAACGCTCCGAATACGAGAAGGTAAGATTCAGTTCCGAGGCTACGATCAAGGCCACAAAAGCCCCTTCCACAAGGGGACCGCAAACCGCGTCAAGCCCGAACGGCAGTAAGCGCTTCGCTCACGCGGTGCATAACGGCCGAATTCGGTTTGGGTTGTGAAACAACAGTTCGAGATCGAGCCAGAGATCTCCATGGTGGCCGGATTCCAGCAGAAAGTGACCTCTTCGGGCTGTCAATAAATTCAATACATCATCCGGCGTGAATTGCATTGCAGTCCATTTTCGCTGGCCGCAGGCCGATATGGGGAAACGGGCCTCAAACGAGGCCCGCTTCACGAAGGAGAGAAGGACAGCCGTGCGGACAATTGCCGTCCCATTCCACTTCACACAGTTGGGTGCACAAGGCAGGAGCCGGTTCGATATCGCAGACGACGGCCAGAATTTGATCCAGCATGCGGCCGTCGATTTTCAGGAACTGCTCAACCGAGAGGCGGTGCGGATTGCGGAGAGCATCGGA
>DAISJE010000105.1:0-10671 GCA_036821665.1 Bryobacteraceae bacterium
ATGCGGTTTTCACTCTGTGGCCTCGATTGATTGGGATGCCCACCGCGCTGAATGTAGACGGAATCGAGAGGCACCGAAAGAAGTGGAATCAACTCGCCAAAAACTGGTATCTGCTTTCGGAATGGATGGCGACCTGGTGCTGTTCCGCCGTGGTGACCGACGCGGATGTTATTCGCAAGTATTATCTCGACCGTTTTGGCAAGAAAACAACGTTCATTCCCTATGGAGCGGAGACCGGCAAGGTCTGCGACACGGGCGAACTTCGCAGGCTAGGCTTGGAACCGGGAAAATACGTTCTATACGTGAGTCGTATGGAGCCCGAAAATAACGCTCTTGTGGTTCGGCAAGCTTTTGAAAAATTGAAAACAGATTGGAAGCTGGTACTGGTGGGCGATGCCCCCTATGCCGCCGATTACATTCGCAAAGTGAGAGATACCAGTGACCCGCGCGTACTAATTCCAGGAGCCATTTATGGCGACGGGTACCATCAATTGCAATCTCATTGTGCCGTTTACGTTCAGGCCACCGAAGTTGGCGGGACGCACCCGGCCCTGATCGAAGCTATGGGGCGCGGCGCATTGGTGCTCTATCTGAAAACGCCGGAGAGCGAAGAAGTAGCGGGAGAAGCAGCGGTCCCGTTCGAAAACGATCTGGCGGAAAAGCTGCAATGGGCGGTCGATTTGCCGGAACAGGACCGCCTCGACTGGGGCGCTCGGGCTATGCAAAGAATAGAGAAGCTCTATAGTTGGAACGCAGTAACGGATGCATACGAAGCGCTGTTGCGGCGGCTTGCTTTACCGAATGACTGATTCATCTTTACTGACGCCCCAGTCGGAAACGGCGCTGGCGTCACCGGCTGCTACGCCATCTGCCAAACCCGAGCCCCGGCCGTACCGTTCCTGGGTGGAAGTCTCCCGTCCGCAAATCGCGGCGAATTTTCAGGCGATACGGAACGTTGTGGGTCCCGAGGTCGAGGTGATGCCGGTAGTGAAAGCGGATGCCTACCGCCATGGTGCCATTGAAGTTTCGCGAACGCTGGAACAGGAAGGCGCCCGTTGGCTTGCCGTCAGTAACACCGAGGAAGGCGTCACCCTTCGCGAGGCAGGCATTCGCGCCCGCATCCTGGTCATGGCCGATTTCCTGCCCTTTACCCGCGAAGTGATGCTGGAGCACGAACTCACGCCTGTGATCCACTCGCTCGAAGACCTGGCTGCGCTCGACCGGCTCGCTATCCACCGTAAGCCGCGGGTCCGCTGTCATCTCAAAATCGATAGCGGAATGGGGCGTCTGGGCGTGCGGCCCGACGTGGCAGTTATCGCCGAAGCAATTTTTGCCGCGAAGAACCTGGAGCTTGAGGGACTGATGACCCACTTCGCTTCTTCGGCCAATTATCAGAGCAGCCAGACGGAAGATCAGATAAAGCTTTTCGATTCTGTGGCCGAGTCGCTGCAAAACGTCGGAATTCGTCCGAAGCTGGTTCATCTGTCGAGCACAATTCCGGTCGCTTATGGAAGGAGGCAATGCTGGCGAGGAATGATTCGCCCGGGACATGCCATTTACGGATATGTTTCCCCGGCTCGGGGCAACGCTCCGGCCAAAGTCTTGCAAGTGAAACCGGCACTCGCCTGGCGCGCGAGTGTTCTTTCGGTGAAGGATGTGCCTGCGGGTGCGCTGATCGGATACGGCGGCATGTTCCGCGCGCCTCGTCCGATGCGCATTGCTGTTCTAGCTGCAGGCTATGCGGACGGCATCCCGCACCGCTTATCCAATCGTGGCAGCGTCATCGTAGATGGAAAGCTCTGTCCTATAGCCGGCGCGGTTTCTATGGATCTGACGACCATCGATATAAGCCAAGCTCCCGAGACGAAAGTCGGGGATGCCGTCACGCTCTTAGGCACGGAGGGACAGGTAAGCATCGACGCGCAGCAGATCGCGAAGCTCGCCGGAACGATTTCCTACAGCGTGTTATGCGGCATTCACGCGCGTGTAAAGCGAATATATGTATAACAGATTACAACGAAAGATCTTCCGTCGCGTTTTTGCATGCTAAAGTTTGGTTATCCCTTGTAAACCTGGGAACATTCACCGTGCGCTTGCCGTCTCGGACAAGGGCGGGGAGATTTAGTCTTCTTGAAGAAAAAATGGAAATTGCTCATCCTGCTTGGGCTTTTGATTGTAATAGCAGGCGCTGTACTGGCAAGCATTAAGATCAATGAGCGGGGGGTGGTGGTCGTCCAGACTGGCAAAGTCACCCGCATGGACCTGGCTTCAATCGTAACCGCTTCGGGTGAGATTAAGCCGCGCAATTACATCAACATCAGTGCCGAGCAGGGGCCCGCGCCCATCACCGCAATTTACGTGAAGGAAGGCGATCACGTGAAAAAGGGTCAAGTGCTCGCGCGTCTGGCCGATGTGCAACCCGAAGCCGATCTCAAGGCGCAGCAAGCCGCATTGAACGCAGCACTGGCAGATTCAGCCGCGGGTGAAGCGGCAGAGAAATCCGCCGAAGACAATGTAACGGTGGCGCAGGCCCAGGTGGAGCACGACCGCGCGGATCTGGCGCAGAAAAAAATTGACCTGAGCCGCGCAAAAGAGTTGTTCGACTCAAAGCTGCTCGCTCCGCAGGACTACGAAGCGAAGAAGGCACTGTACGACTTGGCCGCAGCAACCCTTACGGCTTCTGAGCGGCGAGTCTCGCAGGCCCAGGCCCAGCGCGCCCAGACTGCCGCCCAACTGTCATCGGCGCAGAAGAAAGTTGCCCAGGCGCAAGCGATGGTAGTGCGTTCGCACGATATTTTACGGCAATACAATGCTACTTCGCCGCTCGACGGTGTGGTTACCAATCTGCCTGTACGCGTGGGCGAGACTGTCGTGCCCGGCATTCAGAATTCGGCGGCATCCACCATCATGACCATCGCCGATATGTCGATCATCACCGCCGAAGTCAATGTCGACGAGACCGACATCGTGAGCGTAAAACTGAACCAACCCGCCGATGTCACCATCGATGCGATTCCGAATCGAACTTTTAAGGGCAAAGTGATCGAGATTGGCGATACAGCGATTGTCCGGTCGAGCGGAGTAGCCGCTTCTCAGAGCCAGACATCGAGCCAGGAAGCCAAAGATTTCAGAGTTGTTGTCGGACTGGACATTCCGGAAGATCTGGTCCGGCCCGGCCTTTCCTGCACGGCGAAGATTACGACCGCGACGAGAGACCACGCTCTGTCGATACCGATCCAGGCGCTTACCATTCGCCAACAAGGGCAACTGAACCCGCCGAAACCAGGCGACAAACGTCCGCTTGATCCGGCCGCTCAGAAAGCGGCCAAGAAAGAGATACAAGGTGTGTTTGTCATAAATGCAGGAAAGGCTGAGTTCCGCCCTGTTCAAACCGGGATCACCGGTGCAACCGACATCGAAGTTTTAAGCGGGTTGAACCAGGGCGATCAAATTGTTACCGGCAGCTATGAGGTGATTCGGACGATTCGCAATCACTCCAAAATCAAAATCGATAATAAGGTGCCCGGAATCTCCGGGGGCGCCATAGCCAGCTAGCTTCAAGGCGGCCCAGGAACAAGTAATGGCAACTTTGGACACCGCAATTCAGGAGCTAAGTCCGAAGGAACTCGAAGAGCGCGGCGAGCAACTCCGCCGTGAGGGCATCGTTATCCGCACGTACGATCTCTGGAAAACCTACATTATGGGTGATCAGGAGATTCATGCGGTATCGGGCGTGGATATCGAAATCCGGCGCGGCGAATATGTGGCGATTATGGGACCGTCCGGTTCCGGAAAATCGACGCTCATGAACTTGATCGGCTGCCTCGATACTCCTACTAAGGGGCTTTATTACCTGAACGGAAAATTGGCGAGTGACATGGAAGACGATGAGCTGGCTCGCATACGGAACAAAGAAATTGGCTTCGTTTTCCAAACTTTCAATCTGCTGGCCCGAGCATCGGCTTTGCACAATGTGGAGCTGCCGCTGATTTATGCGGGCACCTCCTCGCATGAACGGCTGGAACGCGCGAAGGAAGCTCTCACCTCCGTCGATCTAGGACAGCGGATGTATCACAAGCCGAATGAACTTTCCGGCGGCCAGAGGCAGCGCGTTGCCATTGCGCGCGCGCTGGTGAATCATCCTTCGATTTTGCTGGCCGACGAGCCCACCGGCGCTCTCGATACCAAAACGGGAACTGAAATTATGGCGTTGTTTCAGCGGCTTCACGACGAGGGGAATACTATCGTGCTGGTAACACACGAACCGGACATTGCTGCGCACGCGCACCGGATTATTCACATCCGCGACGGTAAAGTGGATACCATCGAAATGACTTCCCGGGCCGAAAATTAAGAGAAGCTCCCAATTCGGATTGGATTTCGGTAAAATCCGATAGAGAATCTGGCCAATGGCTGCGTCAACGTTATATTATTCCCTGGAGAACAGCCACTGACCGGACGATAAACAATACAGAGTCTCCCTTGAGCTCTTTTAGCTTTTTGGCTTGATGCAACCCTTGCACACCAGTTCGCTGCCTCCGCTTTCCAATGCCGACTTACATGCGCGCGAAGTTCCCGCTGAAAGTCCGCGCAACAGTTCGCCTCTACGCATTCTGATGGCGGAAGACAATGCCATTAACCAGCGGGTTGCCAAGCTAATTCTTCAGCGAGCCGGCTTTAACATCGATCTGGTGGCGGATGGCAATGAAGCTCTTGAGGCTCATCGGATGCGCCCCTATGATGTGATTCTGATGGATTGCCAGATGCCCACCATGGACGGCTTCGAGGCGAGCCGTCAAATTCGGCAACTTACTCAGCCGCAGCCGGTCATTATTGCGGTGACAGCCAATGCATTGGTTGGTGAGCGCGAACGCTGTCTGAGCGCCGGCATGGATGACTACCTGTCAAAGCCGTTTCAGGCGGAACAGCTCGTCGCGGTTGTGCGCAAATGGGTGGCGACCCGTCAAGGCGAATAGCCGGGCGCGGATCTATCGTCTCCAGAACAGCAACAGCCCAAACAGCACTAACCAAATAAAGTCGAGGTAGTGCCAGAAAATCGATACGCCCGCGGTGACCACTCGTGTATACATCTGATACTTGGGCCCGCTGGCCGGCTCACGAGTTCGGAAGAGCAGATAACCCAGCCCTCCAAGGCCAACCAGGATGTGCACCCCATGCAGCCCGGTAAACAAAAAGATGAACCAGGAATGGGGATTCCTCGTCAGAATGACGCCCGAATGCAGAATCTCGAGCCAGGCTGCAATCTGGCAACCCAGAAACAGCACGCCGAGTACCGTAGTCCAGGCTGTCAAGCGAAAAAAGGCCGTCTGGTCGTTCTGTTGCAACCGGCGGCGCGCCGCTTCAAAAATAAAACTACTCGCGAGGAGCACACTAGTGCTGGCCCAAAGCACGTGTGGGATACGAATGTGTCCCCAAAACTGCTGGCCGCCTGACCGCTCGACAAAAACGGTGATAATGGCTCCGAATGTCATGGTCACTGTCGCAAGAACAACAACGGCGGTTGTGACGGAAAGCGAGGTAAGATCCCGCTCGCGTGAGGCTGGCTGAACGGCGGCTTGCACTTCATCTACTATGATGTCACCCAGTCAGATTCGCTCTTGTAAAACTTCGTCGTGATGCCCGCATTCGCGGTTTCTGCTGTACATTGAGGGAATGTCAGCTTTTTTCCTGCGGTGGGGTATTGCAAGTCTTCTGGCGGGGCTGCTTCTGCAGGCTGCGCCGAACGGGTCGCCATCAACGGATCCACGATTGAATGGCAGTTTTCGAAGGGCCGCCGAGGGAGGTTGGACCTTCGTTCACCTGCAGGGTAGCCCGTCGGAGATCGGCTTTCAGCACGGTTATCTGCTGCGCCCGGAGATTGAAGATGCGAAGCGCGCCATAGAGTTGAGCGTTACGCATGAGGTAGATCATTCCTGGACCGACTTGCGAACCTTGGCGGAAACCATGTTTTGGCCCAAGATACCGCAGGAATATCGCGAGGAGCTGCAAGGAATCGCTGAGGGATTGAAAGCTCGCGGTTCCAATCTGGACGTCTTCGATCTTGTCGCGATGAATGGTTGGATGGAGTTTTCTTACTACTATGACGAGCTTAAGCGACGCGCTGGAACTCCCGTGAAAAGCTCCGCTCCCGAACATTGCAGCGCCTTTATTGCCACGGGCAGCTACACCAAAGACGGCCATATCGTAATCGGCCATAACAACTGGAGCGACTACCTGACAGGCAGCCGTTGGGACATTATCTTCGACATCGCTCCTTCCTCCGGGCATCACCTGATCATGGATGGCGTTCCGGGTCTCATCCACAGCGCGGACGATTTCGGCATTAACGATGCCGGAATCATGATTACCGAAACTACGATCAGCGGGTTTCATGGTTTCAATGAGAAAGGCGTTCCGGAGTTCGTCCGCGCTCGCAAAGCCATGCAGTACTCCGCATCAATTGACGATTTTGCGCGCATTATGGAGGACGGCAACAACGGCGGCTATGCAAATGCTTGGTTGATCGGCGACCGTACCCGGAACGAAATCGGGCGGCTGGAACTGGGTCTGAAATACGTCACGCTCGAGCGTACGACAGATGGCTATTTCGTGGGATCGAATTTTCCGGTTAATCCCAAGCTTGCTGCGGAAGAAACCGATTTCCCAATCAATGATCCGAATACGCCGAACCTGGTCAGGCGGCGGCGCTGGCTGCAACTGATGGCCGAAAATAAGGGCCGCATCGATGTCGAAGCGGGGAAGAAGTTCGAAACGGATCACTACGACATGATCACGAAGGAGATCGATCCGAATGAGCGCACGATCTGCGGGCACATAGATAAGTCGAGTCGCGGTTTACAGCCGTGGCAGGGACCTTTCGGACCGGCCGGGGCTGTCGAAGCCAAGGTGTCGGACGCTAGCATGGCCGCGAATCTATCATTCGTTGCAGGTTCCGGCCATCCGTGCGGGGTCGAATTCCACGCGAAAGAATTTCTAAAGGCGCATCCCGAATATGCGTGGCAGGCGAGCGAACTCCAGGACCTGAAGGCAAATCCGTGGATCGTGGTTTCAGCCGAAAAGCCCGGCCAGTAAGCTAAGCGTGTCCGGCTAATTTCCCAGCCGCGTCGATTCGCGCCTGAGCTTTTTGAATGGTACGCAGCAAAGCTTCGCTCTCCTCGGTATGGCGCACACTTTTTTGCTTCGCGGACGCTTCTTCCAGTTCGCGGCGCGCTGCGTCGACCTGAATGTCACGCGCGTACTCGGCGTGCTCGGCGAGTACGCGAACATGATCCCCCAGCACCTCGACGAAACCGCCGTCGATGGCGAGCACTTCGGACCCATCTCCGGCGGAATAAGTCAGGACGCCGGCCCCAAGCGCGCTGAGTAGCGGCGCGTGTCCCGGCAAGATGCCGAGATATCCGTTCTTGCCGGGAAGTTCGGCTTCGGTAACTTGCTCGTCCACCAGTAACCGTTCGGGTGTAGCGACTTCAAGCTGAAACGTGTCGGGCATGTGAATAACGTGGGGCGGACGATCGTGTTTCGTCGTCTGCCATATCTCAGCCTTTCATCCGGTCGGCTGCCTCGAGGACATCCTCGATAGTGCCCTGCATATAAAAGGCCTGTTCGGGCAGAGCGTCGTGCTTGCCTTCAACAATTTCCTTGAAACTGCGAATCGTATCTTCCAGCTTTACGTACTTGCCGGGGCGGCCGGTAAATTGTTCTGCGACATGGAACGGCTGCGAAAGGAAGCGTTGCAGACGCCGTGCTCGGGCAACCGTCAGCTTATCTTCTTCGCTCAGCTCATCGATGCCCAAAATCGCGATAATGTCCTGCAGATCTTTGTAGCGCTGCAGTGTTTGCTTCACTCGCTGCGCGACATCGTAGTGCTCGCGGCCGAGAATATTGGGATCGAGAATCCGGGAGCTGGAGGCCAAAGGATCGACTGCCGGATAGATGCCAAGTTCCGAGATGGCGCGCGAAAGGTTTGTGGTGGCATCCAGGTGCGCAAAGGTCGTGGCGGGAGCCGGATCCGTGTAGTCGTCGGCAGGCACATAAATCGCCTGCACGGACGTAATCGAACCCCGCTTGGTGGACGTAATCCGTTCCTGTAAGTCGCCCATCTCGGTGGCGAGGTTCGGCTGATAACCTACCGCCGATGGCATTCGGCCCAGGAGCGCCGACACTTCAGAACCGGCCTGCGTGAAGCGGAAAATGTTGTCGACGAAGAACAGCACGTCCTGCCCTTCCTGATCGCGGAAGTATTCGGCAACCGTGACACCGGTCAGGCCGACACGAAGCCGCGCGCCGGGCGGCTCGGTCATCTGGCCGTAAACGAGCGCCACTTTCGACTTCTGCCAGTCATGCGGGTCCACAATACCGGCTTCCTGCATTTCCAGCCAGAGGTCGTTGCCTTCGCGCGTGCGCTCACCAACACCCGCGAACACTGAAACGCCGCCATGTTTCATGGCGATATTGTTGATGAGCTCCTGAATAATAACTGTCTTGCCGACACCCGCGCCGCCAAACAGACCGATCTTTCCACCGCGTAGATACGGTTCTAAGAGATCGATAACCTTGATTCCGGTCTCGAACATCTCGAGCTGTGTCGATTGTTCTTCGAATTCGGGAGCGGCCCGGTGAATCGGCGCCCGCCGCTCGGTTTCGACGGGGCCCATGTTATCCACAGGCTGCCCCAGCACGTTGAGCACACGGCCAAGGGTCTGCTTTCCGACAGGAACACTGATCGGCTCGCCGAGATCGTATGCTTTCATCCCGCGCACAAGGCCGTCGGTCGGCTCCATGGCGATCGTGCGGACGCGGCCTTCGCCGATATGCTGAGCAACTTCAGCAGTGATATCGATCTTGAACGGAACATCGAAGCCTTCGCTAGTAACGCGAATAGCATTCAGCAGTTTCGGAACGTGGCCCTCGGGGAACTGAACTTCTATCGTCGGTCCGGCCACTTGAACAACGTGACCTTCGGCTACAGCGGTTGCTGGCATATAAAACTCCTTCTAAAGCGCGCCGTTTGCGAGGGCGCTCATCCTAAAGCGGCGGCGCCGCCGACAATCTCGATAATTTCGCGCGTGATGTAAGCCTGACGGACGCGGTTTAGCGTGAGTGTCAGATCTTGAATTACGTCGCCGGCATTTGAGCTGGCAGAATCCATGGCCGTCATGCGCGCGGCGTGATAGGCCGAGATGGACTCCAGCAGGGCGCGATAAATTTCCATCTCGACATAGCGCGGTAAGAGAATCTTAAGGAGCTCGTGCGGCGGTTCCTCATAAATGTAATCGATCTGATCGTCTTTCTCCTTCGGCAGTTCAATGGGCAGAATCTTCTTAAGAACGAGCCTGGGAGCCATCACATTTTTGAACTCGTTCACGGCGATATAGACGGCGTCCAAGTCCGCACTGCGGTATCCCTGAATCATCTTGTCCGCAATGGCCGCGGCCTGATCGTAGGCCGGCTTATCCACAATGCCGACGTGTTCGCCGGACAGCTCAAAATTCCGTTTACGGAAATAATCGCGTGCTTTACGGCCAATGGCTTCGATTTTAAGATCCGCTCCGGAATGCTCCTCCACGAAGCGTTGTGCCATGCGAAACAGATTGGAATTGAACGCACCAGCCAGACCGGTATCGCTGCTGACTACGATCAGATGAATCTTCTTTTCTTCCCGCGTCTCGAGTAGAGGCAGATCGTCCACTTCGTCGAGACCGGCAGCAGCGGCCGCAACATTCGAGAGAACGCGCCCCAACATAGCGGCATATGGCCTGGAAGCAACGGCTCGCTCCTGCGCGCGGCGTAGTTTCGCGGCCGAGACCATCTTCATGGCCTTGGTAATCTGCTGCATATTCTTGACGCTGCGAATGCGGCGTCGAAGGTCGATCAGGCTCGGCATCAGCTAGACCCGTGCTGGTGTCCTCGGGGATTCTGCTTTGGCCGGCGGACGGGATCCATTTGCGCTCGGCCCGCCTGAGTGGCCTTTTTCACCTTGCGCAGTACCGGCTCGGGAGCCTTTGCTTTGCTCCGTTCTCTGATCTTTTTCGTCCCCTAATCGCTGCTTAAATTCTTTAAGCGCGCGGTGAAGCTGGGTCTTGATATCGTCGTTCAGCTCTTTCTTCTCGCGAATGGCTTCGAGCAATTCTGGTTTGCTGTTATCGAGATAGCGATACAGTTCCACCTCGAAGCGGCGAATGGCTTCCACTTCGATGTCGTCCAGATAGCCGTTGGCGCCGGCGAAGAGAATTGCGACCTGTTTTTCAACCGGGATGGGCGAATAAGGCGGCTGTTTCAGCACTTCCACCCAGCGCTTACCGCGATTGAGCTGATCCTGCGAGGCCTTGTCCAGATCCGAACCGAACTGGGCGAAGGCTTCCAGATTCCTGTACTGCGCCAGTTCCAGACGCAAACTGCCCGCAACGCTACGCATTGCTTTGATCTGCGCGCTACCGCCGACGCGGCTCACGGAGAGGCCGACGTTGATGGCCGGGCGGATGTTTGCGTTAAAAAGATCGGATTCGAGGTAGATCTGACCGTCGGTGATGGAAATCACATTGGTCGGGATGTATGCAGAGACATCGCCCGCCTGTGTCTCGATGAACGGCAAAGCGGTGAGCGATCCCCCGCCCTTTTCATTCGAAAGCTTGGCAGCGCGTTCAAGCAAGC
>DAISJE010000106.1:0-10387 GCA_036821665.1 Bryobacteraceae bacterium
GCAGTTCATAGGTATAGCTGAACTGCAACACGCGTGGTATATCGAAAGTCGAAAGGCTTCGTTCCAGATGCCGGTTGTTCGGATCTTCCGGCCCATTCGCAATACCACCTAACCACGTGGTGCTGCCATCGGTAGTGGAAGCGTCATCAATCGATTTCGACCAGACATAAGTAACCAGCGTTTCAAGGCCGTGAGAGAAGCGCTTCTCTACACGCAATTGAAATGCGTTGTAACTGGAGTTTGCCCATGGCGGCGAATCTCCGCCAAATCCGGTGAACTGTGGAAATGGCAATTGCAACTGAGACTGCTGGACAGTCGGAGCCGAAAGCGAGCTGTTGGGATCCGTGATGATCCCAAAAAACGGATTCGGTACGAAGGTGTTCAGAGCGGCGATCTGGTTCGAGTTGTAGGTTTCGATCTGCGGGCCGAGATAGTTCAGGCTACCGGCGCCGCCGAAATAAAGATGACGACCGAGTTTGCCGACGTAATTCGCATCCACAAGGAAATTTCCCGGAAGCTCCCTCTGTACCCCGAAGCTATAGCTCTGTTCGTAAGGTACTGCCGAATCAATGGAAGGGATCGGGCCCGCCGCACCGAATCCGACGTCGTTCAACAAACCGAGTGCGCTTCCGGGAGGAAGTTTAATGCCTGCCGGGAACGGATTGCTCAATCGTCCAAATGGCGTTACACCGTCGTTCTGATACGTATTGATCCAGGGCGTGTACTCGTCATAGCCCTGATAACCGGAAGCTCCAACGCCCGCAGCGCCTGATCGAACGCTCGAATAATAGATTCCGTATCCGGCGCGTATGACGGTTTTCTCATATGGCGACCAGGCAATACCGAAGCGCGGTCCAAAATCGACGAAAGAAGGATTGAAACCGGGTGACCGGTTGCTGGGGCTCGCAAAGATCTCGCCACCGTGAAGCGTACCAAGTGCCGGAACCTGTAAGGGAGATACAATGCTCGGATCGAGCCCGTTCATGCGGTTGTAGCGTTCCGTCCGCGGGAAGTCGACGTCATAGCGCATGCCGATATTAACGGTAAGTTTCTTATTGACTTTCCAATTGTCCTGAATGAAGCCGCCCGCCTGAAAGCTTTGCGTGCTGACCTGGTTGGGGACTTCGTAACCACTGCTTGAAGTTCCGGGACCGCCGTTGCCGATGAGAAAACTCGCCAGCGCGTCGCCACCGCCAGAGAACGGAAATTCGGAGGTTCCGGTAAAGTCGTATGTGAACTGCCCACCGGGAATGCCTGGCTGAGTGAAGTTATCGCGATGCATCCGGCCCTCAGCCCCGAACTTCAGTTCGTGCTGCCCTCTGACCCAGCTTATGGTGCCCAACAAGTGGTGGGTTTCCTGACCCTGGCGCAAATAGCTCCAGGGCTGTGTCCCAATAGTGTTCAGGCCGGAGGTGTTGTAGCTGCTTTGCAGATTGATCGCCGGGATAAAAGGGACGCCGGACGTGTCCATGTATTGAGGCATGCCAAGCAGTTTCACCGGATCCAGATCCGGGTAATCACCCGCGATGCTGTGCGTAAAGACTGCGCCGCGCGTGAATCCCCAGGCTACGTTCAGCAACACTGTCGGACTGAACGTGTGAGTGAAGTTCAATGCCGCCAGGTGAGCCGTGCTGTCGGTAGGGCCTGAGGTACACGGGTCTGCCACGTTGCCGTAGCAATTGAATCCGTGGCTGAAACTGCCCTGCCGGGAGTATTTCGCGCTGAGCATGTTCGCATCGTTAATTCGATAGTCGATCTTGACATCGTATTGATTGTTGCTGCCCTGGTTTGCTCCGGATCCCACCCAATTTGTGTATGGATTGTAGGCCGCCGTGCCAACGTTCAAATTGGGCAGCGGGTAGTAGCTCATGAGCTTGAGCGCAACGGGATCGATGAGGTTACCCGGGTGAGCAGCGAGTTGAAACGGTGTTCCGTTCAGTACGGGGCTACCCGGACTCATGTAGGTGGCTAGATTGTTAAAAGGAATGTACCCGGAGCGTACCGGCCCGCCCAGATCGTTGTCATAGACGCCCGTGTAAGGATCCCATAATTGGCCCCCATCGGCGGAGCACTTGCCGGCCGAATCAAAACTGCCTCCCGCATACCCGCAAAGCTCTCCGAAATTGCCTTGTCGCTCGGCGGCGCTGGGCACACCGAACTGATTGGTAGCGCCGGTCCTGCTGCGGGTGCCGTCGTAATCGAAAAAGAAGAACAACTTGTCCTTCTTTATGGGGCCGCCCACGGTGCCGCCGAAATTGTTGTTGCGCAGCGGCGCGATCGGGACGCCTCCCTGGTTGTTAAACCAGTTATTGGCATCGAGCTTCTGGTTGCGGAAGAACTCATACGCGCTGCCGTGAAATTGGTTGGTGCCGGAGCGCGTGACCATGTTGACGATGGTGCCGCCTGAAAAACCATACTCCGCGCTGAAATTCGTTTGTTGAACCGTAAATTCTTCAACCGCATCGACCGAGGGCGTGTAAGTCGGAACCTGGATCCCGCTATTTTGCTCGAAATTCGTAACGGTCACCCCATCCAGGAGCATGTCGGCCGTAGCATTGCGGCCGCCATTGGAAATGAAGTTATTCGCGGCATCCCCCTTGGTTCCGGTGGCCCCTTCCACAATGCCCGGCGTAAGATACGCCAAGTCCGTTACCGAGCGCGTAATCAGCGGCAGATCATTAATAAATTTTCGGTCGATAGTTTGCCCCGTAACGGCATCCTGCGTCGACAGCAGCGGCGCGGCCTCAGAGATCTGCACAGTCTGACTGATGGAACCCACCTCGAGCGCAAAATTCACGGTGACGTTCTGGCTGACATCGAGCTTGATCCCGGGCCGGCTCTCAGAGCGAAAGCCCTGGGCTTCGACCGAGAGCTTGTAGTTTCCGGGAGGAACCTGGCGGATGACGTAACCTCCATTCGAATCTGAGGTCGCGGTGAACGTGAAGCCCTTCTGCTCGTCCAGAAGCGTGAGCTTGGCGTTCGGAATGACGGCACCCGATGGGTCCGTTATCGTGCCTGTGACCGAACCGGTGTAAGACTGCGCCCAGGCGGGCGCGCAGAAGACAGCCGCTGCAAACAGCGCGACGAGAACCGAAGCAAACCGAGCCCGCGTACAGTTTGGCCGTGAAGTACTCGCGAACATCCGGGTAGACCTCCCTAAACTTGTTTTGACCGCCCTACCAGTTGGGGAAATTATATATCAGAAGGTTCAATGAAAGTACTAGCGGTTGCTAGCGGAGCCATGCTCCACTTCATCCTGACTCCCGTCTCCCGACTCCTGACTTCTGATTGCTGCTTCTGACTGCCCCGAGCCGCACGATCCTATCCCAGATTCGAACACCCGCTTGCTGCGACATCGAGTTGTTTTTGTATTTGAATCAAAAAGTTAGATCGTCATAAGTGGCTGGTCGGTAAAATGCAATCTACAGCACCGAATGGCAATGGATGTACCCCGGGGCAAAGAAGTCGCCCGCAAGCGCCTCATCAAGCGCATCGTGCTGAGCGTGATCGCACTTGTTGCGATCGGCGGCACCACCGTCGCTGTCGCACGTCTAAAGCCTGCAGCCCCTTCAGTAGATATGAGCGGTCTTTGGCCTGGAACAGTAACGCGCGGCCCCCTGGATGTCCAGGTCCGTGGCTTGGGCGCGCTTAAACCTGAAGAGATCCACTGGATTGCCGCAGCCCAGGATTCCCGCGTCGCCACCATCGTCCGTCGCGCGGGTATCGATCCGGTGAAAGCTAACGACGTCATATTGACTCTCAGTGATCCGGACCTGGAGCTTGAAGCCGAGAAAGCCGAATGGACCATGAAACAGGACGAGGCTAACCTCGCCAACACCAAGGTCGACCTGGAGAGTAAGAAGCTGGATCAGAGAGCTCAGCTCGCCGAACTCGAATCGCAATATACCCAGGCGAAGTTGACGGCGGATCGCGATCTGGAATTAACTCGCTTGAACCTCTTAAGCGATTTGAGCTCTAAGCTCACCGTCGATCAAGCCAACCAATTGCAAAGCCGCGTTGCTCTTCAAAAACAACGTCTCGGTATTGCCGACGATTCCATTAAGGCTCAAATCGAAGCTCAGCGAGTCGCGGTCGAGAGCTCTCGCGCGGCTTATGAGCTTAAGCGAAAGCAGGTCGATCAGTTGACTATTCGGGCGGGCATCGACGGTGTCCTTCAGGAAGTCGATGTCGAAGTTGGACAGCGGGTCGCAGCCGGCACCATTCTCGCCAAGGTTGCAGATCCGAAAAAGCTGAAAGCGGTATTGCAGATTCCGGAAACGCAAATGAAGTCCGTGCGAATTGGCCTTGACGCCTCCATTGATACGCGCAACGGTATCATTCCCGGGCGCGTGATTCGTATCGATCCTGCCGCCACCAACGGCACCGTTGCCGTCGATGTTGCGCTACTTGGGCCGCTACCTCCCGGTGCGCGCGCCGAATTAAGCGTGGACGGCACGATCCAGATCGAGCATTTACCGGATGTCATATCGGTCGATCGCCCGGTTTCCGGAGAACAGGATACGACCATTGGTCTTTTCAAGATCGATCCGGACGGTAAGGGCGCCACCCGTGTCAACGTCAAGCTGGGGATCGCCTCGGTTAATCGGATTGAAGTAAAGGATGGCCTGAAAGTGGGCGACCGGGTAATCCTTTCCGATATGTCGCAATATGATTCGTACCAGCGAATCCGCCTGAACTAGAAGAAATTGAACCGGAATGTCATGGTAAACGTAATTAGCTTGTTAGCCCAAAAGGAGAACTGAATCAGAAATGACTGCATCCGAGCCGCTTATCCATTTGGAAGGTGTTACCAAGGTATTCGTAACCGATGAGGTGGAGACCCATGCGCTGTCAGGAATCCACATCGATATCCAGCGAGGCGAATACGTCTCGATCTCCGGTCCGTCCGGGTGTGGAAAATCGACGTTGCTTGCCATCCTGGGACTGCTCGATTCGCCATCGTCGGGAACATATATCCTGAACGGAAAGCCGGTTCAAAGCCTGAAGCTCTCCGAGCGGGCCCGCATTCGAAACCGCGAAATCGGCTTTATTTTCCAGGCGTTCAACCTGATCGGCGATCTCAACGTTTATGAGAATGTCGAGCTGCCGCTGACCTACCGCGGGATGCCGTCCAGTGAGCGTAAGAAGAAGGTTCACGAGGCGTTGGAACGTGTCGGCATGTCGCACCGCATCAAGCACTATCCTTCGCAGCTCTCGGGCGGTCAACAGCAGCGCGTAGCGGTAGCCCGTGCGCTAGCCGGCGATCCTTCTATTCTGCTGGCCGATGAGCCGACTGGGAACCTCGATTCTCAGAATGGTGAACAGGTGATGGATCTGCTGCGCGAATTGCATCGCGGCGGCGCAACCATCTGCATGGTCACCCACGATCCGCGTTACGCCCGTTACGCCGATCGTTCCATTCACCTGTTCGATGGCCGCGTTGTGGAGGAGAACGTAGAACTTCCGGCATGAAAAACATAGATATCATCGCTGTCGGACTGATCTTACTTGGCTTCGCATTGTTTACCCAGGCGCGGAGCGCAATTCACTTTCAGGTCACTTCGCACCGTGTCGGTATCTTTCATCACCCCTACGGTCCGGTGGTCGTCATCCCCGACCCACCTCCCGCCCCCAGCGCCCCGCCCATACCATTCACTAGGGATTAAGTGGAGCGGGCTTTCAGCCTGCCATGCCGGCTTTCAAGCCGGCATTATCCATCAGGCTGCTTTACGCTATAACTAAGCATTCGCAAATGATCTCATTACGTAATATCGAAAAGTACTTCCAGCACGGCCCCACAAAAACCTTTGTCCTTCGCCGCGTCACCATCGACATTAAACAAGGCGAATTCATCTCCATCATGGGACCGTCGGGTGCGGGAAAATCTACGCTCCTGCATTTGCTCGGCATGCACGATAGCGCGTGGACTGGCGAATACGATTTCCTTGACCATCCCATCCACCGCCTCAGCAAGAAAGATCGCTCCGAACTCTACAAAAAGTACATCGGATTCGTCTTTCAGAGCTACCATCTGCTAGATTCGCTCACCGTTTACGAAAATCTGGACATCCCTCTCTCCTACCGCAACATCAAGAAATCCGATCGCCAGAGCATCGTGTGCGATACTCTCGACCGCTTCAATATGGTAGGAAAAAAGGATCTCTACCCGAATCAGCTCTCCGGCGGTCAACAGCAGTTGGTTGCCATCGCCCGGTCCATGATTGCGAGTCCGAAGCTGATTCTGGCGGACGAGCCTACTGGCAATCTTCACTCCAGTCAGGGCAAAGAGATCATGGAGCTTTTCAAGAAGCTGAACGACCAGGGAACTACGATTGTTCAGGTCACTCATAACGAGAAAAATGCCGAATACGGAAACCGCATCATTCACATCGAAGACGGCTGGATCACTCCCAACTGAACGTGGGGCGGACTTTAGTCCGCGCGGGAATTCAGTCCCGTCAGAAGCCACCAAAATTGTGCCTTCACAGATGCGCATCCTGATCGCGGACGATCAACCGGATGTGCTCGAAGCGCTGCGCCTTCTTTTAAAACGTGAGGGCTACAAGATCGAAGCCGCGGATTCGCCTCAGCAGGTACTTCAGATGATCCAAAACCGCGACTACGATGCCGCCGTTATCGATTTGAACTACACGCGCGATACGACTTCCGGACAGGAAGGCTTGGATCTGCTGGGCCGTATACAAACGGTCGATGCCATGCTGCCGGTCATCGTGATGACCGCCTGGGGCAGTGTGGACCTCGCCGTCGAAGCGATGCGGCGGGGAGCCCGCGATTTTATTCAGAAGCCGTGGGAAAACGAACGGCTCTCTTCCATAATCCGCACGCAACTGGAATTGAGCGATGCCATCCGGCGGGGTCAACGTCTCGAAGCTGAAAATGCCCTTCTGCGTGGAGACAATCTTCCGACCATGATCGCGCATGATCCGGCGATGTCACCGGTCCTGGATCTGATTTCGCGCGTTGGGCCTTCCGATGCAAACGTTCTGATTACCGGCGAACCCGGCAGCGGTAAAGAAGTGATAGCACGGACACTGCACGCCATCTCCGGACGCGCCAATAAGCCCATGGTCACCGTCAATGCCGGCGGCCTCGCTGAAGGTGTCTTCGAAAGTGAGTTGTTCGGGCATGTAAAGGGCGCTTTCACAGACGCAAAAATGGACCGGGTCGGGCGCTTCGAACTGGCAGACACCGGAACTCTGTTTCTGGATGAAATTGCCAATGTCCCTTTGAACCTCCAGTCCAAGCTCCTGCGCGTTTTAGAAATCGGCGAAATGGAACGTGTCGGTTCTTCTAAAACAAAGCGGGTGGATGTACGAGTAATCTCCGCCACGAATGCGAACCTGCCGGATGAAGTCCAGAACGGGCGCTTTCGTCAGGACCTGCTCTTCCGGTTAAATACCATCGAAATCCATATACCCGCGTTGCGGGAACGCAAGCAGGATATTGTGCCGCTCGCTAACCACTTTCTGGGGGTCCATGCGCGGCGCTACCGCAAGAACCTCGGTGGTTTTGATCATAACGCGCTGCAAGCCATGCAGGAACACCCCTGGCAAGGCAACGTTCGCGAGCTGAATCACGTCGTAGAGCGTGCCGTTCTCATGGCCCAGGGCAACGCCATCAGAGCGAGCGATCTGGCGCTGCGTGCTGCAATCGGGGGGTCCGCGCGATTGGAAGACATGAGCCTGGAGGAAGTGGAAGAATTCCTCATCAAGAAGGCGCTAGCGCGTTATAACGGCAACGTGAGTCATGCGGCCAATGCGCTTGGCCTTAGCCGGAGCGCTCTCTATCGCCGTTTGCAGCGATTCGGCCTATAACAGGCGTTCGTGGGTAAATTCAAGCTCAGCCATGATGCGCGCGTGCTGCTGCTTGCGCTTCTGGCAGGGCTGCCGGCCGTCGTCGCCGTAGTCATACTCCTGGCCGTCGAAGGTTTTTCGGCTCGCGAGCAGACCACCATCGAAATCCTTGTCGTTCTCTGCTGGCTCGGCTTCGCCTTCGCTGCGCGCGGCCGCGTAGCTGGGCCGTTGCGCACCCTGGCCAATCTCCTGGAAGCCATGCGCGAAGGCGATTACTCCATTCGCGCGCGCGTCGACAATCCCAACGAACCGATGGGCGAAGTCATGCTTCAGGTCAACGCCATGGCGGCTACTCTGCGCGACCAGCGCCTGGGCGCGCTGGAAGCCACTGCCCTGCTCCGCAAAGTGATGGAAGAAATTGAAGTCGCCGCCTTCGCCTTCGATCCGCAACAAACTCTCCGATTAGTAAACCGCGCCGGCGAGCGCTTACTGGCCCAACCGGCTGAACGGCTGCTCGCGCGCGATGCGACGTCATTGGAGTTGGCCGAGTTCTTAGTCGGTGAACCGGAACAGACCATTCAGCGTTCTTTCCCTGGCGCGACCGGCCGCTGGGGTATCCGGCGCAGCCAGTTTCGCGAGGGAGGCGTACCGCATCAATTGCTGGTTTTCACCGATTTGACCAGGCCGCTTCGCGAGGAAGAGTTGCAGGCCTGGCAGCGCCTTGTGCGCGTCTTAGGCCATGAGTTGAATAACTCGCTAACGCCGATCAAATCCATCGCTCAGAGTCTGGAAAATCTGGTCAAAACCGATCCCCGCCCGGACGATTGGGCAGACGATATGTCGCGCGGCCTGAACGTGATTGCGACACGCTCGGAATCGCTCAGCCGTTTTATGAGTTCGTATGCACGGTTAGCGAAGTTGCCGCCTCCCAAATTTGGGCCGGTCGAAATCAGCGCGCTCTTGCGCCGCGTGACCCGGCTCGAAACTCGTATGCAAGTCTTTTTTGAAGAGTGCCCGCCGCTCACCATACAGGGCGACGCGGACCAACTCGAACAAGTGCTGATCAATTTGATACGGAATGCTGTCGATGCTTCGCTCGAAACCGGTGGCCGCGTATTTGTCCGCCATGAACGGACGGCAACAACAGTCGCCATTAAAGTCCGCGACGAAGGACCCGGCTTGTCGAATACCGCGAATCTGTTTGTGCCGTTCTTTACTACCAAGCGCGGCGGTTCCGGGATCGGCCTTGTGTTAAGCCGGCAGATTGCCGAGGCTCATAACGGTTCCGTCAGCCTGCGCAACGCGTCCAATGGCCCGGGCTGCGAAGCGACTCTCACCTTGCCGCTTCAGTGAGCGCAGGCGTGCACTGCCGCGGCATTACGCTCTGAGCTGTCCGCGTGATACGAACTGCGCACTAGCGGTCCTGCTTCCACATGTGCAAAACCCATCTGCTGCCCGGCGAGTTTGTATTCGTTGAACTCTTCTTGCGGAACGTAGCGGATGATCGGCAGATGCTTCTGAGATGGCCGCAGATACTGTCCAAGGGTCAGTATTTCGACGTGGTGGTCGCGCAAGTCCTCCATCACCTTCAATACTTCGGCTTGCGTTTCCCCAAGTCCTAACATGACACCTGATTTTGTCGGAATGTTCGGGCGCACTTGTTTGGCGTAGCGAAGAATATCGAGCGAGCGTTCATACCGCGCGCCGAGCCTCACTTGACGATACAGACGCGGTACCGTTTCCGTATTGTGATTGAGCACATCCGGATGCGCGTTCATCACGATATTCATGGCTGCATGCGAGCCCTGAAAATCCGGAATCAGAACTTCCACTTTGCATCCTGGAACATGTTGCCGGATTGCCTCAATCGTGAGGGCGAACAACTCCGCGCCTCCGTCTTTGCGATCGTCGCGATTCACACTCGTAACCACGGCATAACGGAGGCCCAATGCAGCGCATGCTTCGCCCACGCGTCTCGGTTCATCGTAATCGACCGCAAGCGGAGCGCCTTTCTGCACCGCACAAAATCCGCAGCGCCGCGTGCAGACGTTGCCCAGAATCATAAATGTGGCCGTGCGGCGATTCCAGCATTCGCCGACGTTCGGACAGGCCGCGCTTTCGCAAACCGTGTGGAGTTGCAATCGCGTCACAAGATCTTTTAGCTCTCGATAATTTTCGCCCACCGGCGCCGGAGCGCGCAGCCATTTCGGCCGCTCCGGTTGAGAAGAAATTGTGACCAGCACTTTCTTCAGTGTAGCCTTGCATCAACAACTCTCATGTGCTAAGCAATACAAAACGTTTTATTAAAAATACGTTTGATTAAGAACAATTTCATTTCTCAACTCGACGCAACCTGTGGGCATTGGAGCGTATCCAAACAGTTGTAGCCTGGCAATGTTCCCGGCTACTCAATGAGATGAGTCTTGCGCTGTAAGCCAAGGTTTTTTCGGCTTTTGGTGCAATTTAGAAAGCTTTGGAGGTTTTTTTCATGAAGTACGCCATTTTTGCAGGCGTAGTGTCTTTAGGATTGCTGGTAACCGGCGCTCAGGCGCAGGAAGGCTCTCACAATGATG
>DAISJE010000107.1:0-10381 GCA_036821665.1 Bryobacteraceae bacterium
GCGTTCCGTTTGAATTTTGGAAAGAACGCCCGTGACAGCTCCGATCTTCTGAACACTTAAGGCGGCAACTGCATTTGCAAAACGCCCCGCGTCAGCTAAGGAGGCACCGTCTAAACTGGCGGCCAGAAATCCGGCGACAAAACAGTCGCCTGCGCCGGTAGTGTCTTTCGCGGCCACATCGAAAGCCGGGCATAGAATCTCGCGCTCCTGCGTATAGATTGCGCAGCCGCGACTGCCCAATTTCAAGGCAAGTGTCGCCAAACCCTTGTCGAGCACGGCCTTGGCGATTTGCGCGGGCACCGCAGACCCGGTCACCATCTGCGCTTCTTCTTCGTTCATAAAGAGTGTGCCGACATACGGCAGACATGGTTCCAGCGTTCGCATCCAGCCGGCGTCCGGATCCCAATTGGTATCGAAGGACGTGGAGAGCCCGGCGGCGCGAGCGTCAATCAGTATTTGCGGACCGTTCGCCCGCAAGCGTGGAAGCACGAAAAGGCTTGCCAGATGGTAATGCGTCATGCCGCGGCAGAGTTCCGGCGTAAACTGAATGCCTTGTGCAAACGCTTCCCGGCTCGCGCGCATACAGTGAAAAAACTTTCTTTCACCCGATGGCTTCACGACCGCAACACTGGCTGAGGTGGGTCCGGGAACCTGCTCGATACCGGACCTGTCGGCTCCCGCCTCCCGTAGCGCATCAATAAGAAATTGGCCCTGGTTATCGCTGCCAACTGCACCCAGCAGGCGAACCGGCACCCCGAGTTTGGCAAGCGCTCTGGAAGTATTCGATCCGTTGCCACCCGGATGGCATTCGATGGAATCTACAAATGTCGTTGCGCCCCAGTAGAGATCTTCTACCGGGCTTACCAACGTGTCATAAACAAGATTTCCGGAACAAAGCACGCCGCAAACGCTATGCTTCACGGTTCATTTACTCAACCCGGCCACTTCGTCAATTTTGATAAACCGGTTTATCGGCACGTTTTCAAATTGTTGTTTCTTCCCGCTCGGCCAGTCGACACTCAGTTTTGAAACGACGCGATCTTTACCCAAGCCGAATGTCAATGCCAGCGCGCTTTGCGAGCAGTAGCTTGAGCCGCTGTGCACCGTTTGCCACTGCTTGCCGGATGCACTCTCGATGCGCACCACCGCCCCTAGCGCGCTGCGGTTCGACCGGCGTCCAGCCAGTGTGACATTGATCCAGTTGTTCCGATTGCCGCCGTCATTGCGAAGCAATCGAGCCGGCCCATTGTTTTCGGTAACGAGAATATCCAGATCGCCGTCGTGATCGAAATCGGCATAGGCCGCTCCGCGACCCACAATGGGGTAGCGAATATCCGGCCCGGCCGAAGCACTCACATCGTCGAAAGAACCGTGGCCGTTGTTGTGGAACAACAGAGAGGGTTCCTTAAACTTGAGATCGGGCGCAGTCCGGCTGATATCCGGCTCGATATGACCATTCACGGCAAAAATATCGGGAAAACCATCCAGATCATAATCGAAAAAGAAGGTTCCGAACGTGACATCGAGAATCGTCGCCCGGCTGATCGCCGTCGAAGACGCCACATCCGTAAAAAGGCCCGACCCGTCGTTATGATAGAGGGCCATCATCTGCTTACTGAAATTACCGACCACTAAGTGCGGCCGGCCGGAGCGATCGTAATCCGCCGCATCCGCGCCCATAGCTCCCCGCGCGGTGCCATCCTCGCCAAAAGCCACTCCCGCTTCGACGCCCTGTTCTGCGAATGTTCCGTTTTTGTTATTCCGATATAGTTTATTCGGCTGCGTGTCGTTTGCGATGAAAAGGTCGGGCCAGCCGTCCCCGTTGAAATCGAAAACAACGATACCCAGCGATTTGCTCGTGTCGTTATCAAGACCTGCCTTTTTCGTTACATCCTCAAAACGGCCATTCCCGAGATTGTGATAGAGCCTCAGGCTCTCGCCTTTGTAAACTTCCGGCGTGCAATAGGATTTTGTTTTTCCGTCCAACGAGCAGCGAATGTCTGTCTGCGGGCTCCACTGGACGTAGTTGGCAACTACCAGGTCTGCTTTGCCGTCGCGATCGTAATCGAACCAGGCGGCGCTAGTGCCGAAGTGCGCGTTGCGAATACCGCTCGCCGCGGTCACATCCTTGAAATGACCGTGCCCCTCATTGTGAAACAGGTGGTCCCCATCCATTGCCGTGACGTAGATATCGGGTAAGCCATCGTTGTCGTAATCCGCGACCGCGACCCCGTTCGCGTACATCTGAACATCCAATCCGCTGCCTTTAGTAATGTCGGTAAATGTGCCGTTATGATTGTTGCGGTACAAAGCCGGCAAATGGCGAGCTCCGGATGGTTTCCAATCCTTTCCATTCAGTAGAAAGATATCCGCCCAACCGTCTCCATCAAGATCGACGAACGCGCATCCGGAGCCGATCGTCTCCGGCAGCCATTTCTTCCCTTGGGCACCGTTGTAGTGCGTAAAGTGAATTCCGGCCTGGCGCGAGATATCGACAAACTTTATTCCGGCGCTCGAATCCGCGGCGGCACAAACCAGAGTGGACGCGAGAAAACAAAGCGGCAAGTGCAACTTCATGGCAGAGACTTTACTCAGACGTTGTAACTGTAACAGACCGTTTGCGTCCTCAACCATTTGTTTGGCGGCCATCTCCATCGGAAGTTTGAACCGCCGGAAAAGCTTGTGTAAAGCGTCGTTTTGGTGCCAAACTCAATAATCAGGTTAGTTCGATAAAGGAGAGCGGTCTACCTCGAGACCGCCGGTTCACACGGTTGAAGAGCGCGTTTCCGATAGTTTTCCTGGCCGCACTTATCTGCGGTTCCTGCGGCAATTCAGGTCTCCCGCGGCCCGAGTCCAAGGCCTATGCGGATCTGTGTTCAAATTTTTATCTTGGGCTGGCTGGATTACAGGCCGGCGAGGACGTGCGCGCGAGAGAATATCTCACGCGTGCGACTCAAATTGCGCCGGGTGAGCCGGCTAGTTGGGCGGACCTCGGCATTCTGCAGGTACGACAGCAGCAATTTGACGCAGCGTTCACGAGCGTCGACAAGGCTCGTTCTCTGTATCCCTCGGGCAGCCGCATTGAGGCGCTGCTCGGCTTAATCGAAAGCCGTCGCGGCAAATTGCCCCAAGCGCGCGAGCATCTAAAGAAGGCCATAACGCTCGACAGAAATAATCTAAAAGCGATTTACTCGCTAGCAGAGGAGACGGAGCGCGAGCCAAATCCGGAGAACCAGGCTGCCGCCCAGGATTTGCTGAAGCAATTATTACAACTTCAACCTTCGAATGCCGCTGTCATTTTGGACGACCTCCGCCTATCCGCAAAACGCGGTGACTCCGCTGAAGCGGCAAAGGCTCTATCCGCTTTACAGCCGCTAGCAGCGAACTGGCCCGACGCCGCGCGTCAGCAGTTTGCGACGGTGCAACAAGACGTAACTGGCGGCAACCTACGCGCAGCGGCGGTTCAGGTCCAGTTCCTACGAAATGTGCTGCTGCGTGTACCTGCTTACCGCACAGACCTAGATCGCATTAAGACTCCCGCCACGCTTGTCGCGGAGCCCTTTACGAGATTTCTTAAATTACCTTCGCCCACGTCCAAGGCCGCACCTCCCGATCTGTCCGTTCACTTCGATGATAAACCGCTCAGCCCTCCAGCAACGAGCAAGGTTTCCTGGCTGGGAGTTCTTGTTCTGGATGATCAGAGCGCACCCGCCGTTGCGTGGAGCGATGAAAAGGCGCTCCATCTCGCGACGGGCGCCGTGCTGCCCTTGCCGCGCGGTACGGAAGCCGGCATCACAAACAATTCCGTCGCTTCCGCCGACTTCAATTATGACTACAAAATGGACTTCGCAATCGCCACCGGGTCTGGATTGAAAATCTATCAGCAGAAAGATCCTCAACATTTCGAGGACATCACAACGCAAAGCAAAATTCCGCCAGCAATAGCGAACGGGTCTTACACCGGCGCATGGGCTTTCGATGTCGACTTGGATGGTGATTTGGATTTGATCTTAGGCGTCCCACAAGGCGATCCGGTCATTCTGCGCAACAACGGGGACGGCACCTTCACTGCGATTAATTCGTTCAAGGGAATTGATGGCTTGCTGGCGTTTACGGCCGCCGATCTCGACGGCGACGGTGACCCGGATGTCGCGCTTGTCGACCGCAACGGCAATCTCAACATTTTTCTGAACCAGCGACTCGGCTCATATCAGCGGCTGGCAGTACCCGCGAATCTGGCGACAGGCATAGAGGTCGTTTCCGCCGCGGACATCAACGGGGATGGAACGCTTGACCTCGTGCTGCTGAAGAAGGACTCGTCCGTCGAGCGCCTTTCGCTCAAAGAGGGCACTCTCGATTGGAATTCCGCTGTACTTCTTCACGCTTCGCCTTCGCCGTCGCCTCGCATGTTCATCGCGGATCTCGATAACAACGGCGCGCTGGATATCGTAGCCAACAATCAGGTCTTCTTGCAGAACAGGGGGCACTTTACGACGTTATTGACTCTCGCCACCGCACCCCAGGCAATTTCAGATTTGAATTCTGATGGACGGCTCGATATCGCGGCCCTCAACGCGCAGGGAAGCCCCGCCGAACTCATCAACCAAGGCAGCAAGAATTACCATTGGCAAGTCATCCGGACCAGAGCAGCACATGCCTTGGGAGATCAGCGCATGAATTCGTTCGGTTTGGGTGGTGATATCGAAATCCGTTCCGATTTGCTCGCGCAAAAACAGATCATCGCCTCACCCATCTTGCACTTTGGCTTAGGCGAACATACCTCCGTTCAGTTTGCACGCATCGCATGGCCGAACGGCTTCATACAAGCGGAGTTCGATTTGAAGCCCGATCAGACGCTTCTCGCCGTGCAGCGTATCAAAGGCTCGTGCCCGATGCTGTTTACCTGGAACGGCCATACCATGCAGTTTCAAAAGGATGTCGGGCCGTGGGGCTCGGCGTTGGGACTAAATGTCAACGCGCAGGGAAAAGGTATTTACGGAACACGCGAATGGTTCAAAATCGACGGAGATCAATTGGCGCCTCACGATGGCTTCTACGATCTGAGGATCACGGCGGAGTATTGGGAAACGTACTACATGGACCATTATTCATTGTTGGCCATCGATCACCCTGCCGATTCCGAAGTCTACACAGATGAACGTTTCGCACTGCCGTCGCCGCCTCCAGATTTAATCGCAACCGGCGTCGCGAAACCGTTCGCGCGCGCGACGGACGACAATCGCAACGATGTTAGTTCGATTGTTCGCGATCTCGACCAGCAGTTTCTTGACACCTTTGGCCGCGGCCAATATCAGGGCCTCACACGCGATCACTACGTGGAGCTGGAATTGCCCGCCAGCGCTCCGCAATCCGGTCCACTGTACCTGATAGGACGAGGCTGGATTCACGATACGGATGCGACCATCGTCAAAGCTCAGGCTCAGAACAGCAAAGCACATCCACATGGGCTGAGTATTGAAGTTCCCGACGCGATGGGGCACTGGATCACGGTTCGCAAGGATCTCGGTTTTCCTAAAGGCCGGCTGAAAACAATTGTGCTCCCGATTGAAGGAATCTTCCGCCCCGGCACCCCTCGCAAGCTTCGGCTGCGAACAAACCTGGAATTGTACTGGAACAGACTCTCATGGGCGACGGGCCTCCCCGCCGGAGAACACATTCAGGTACAGCATCTCAGTCTGGCTGCTGCCAATCTGCGATTTCGCGGGTTTTCCTTGATCACGGAAGCCAATCCTTCATCGCCTGAGCTTCCGCATTATGACGATATAGAGGAGTCGGATCTGCGATGGCACAATCAGGAAGGCTACGCGACCCGGTATGGCGACGTTCGCGAATTGCTCCAAGAGGTCGACGACCGGTACGTCATCACGAGCCCCGGCGATGAATTGAGAATGAAGTTTGCCGCTCTGACTCCACCCGCAATGGGATGGAGACGCGATTTTATTCTGATCTGCGATGGCTGGGTAAAGGATGGCGACTTCAACTCCACGTTCGCCGGAACGATTCTGCCTCTGCCCTATCACGCGATGAGAGACTATGTGCTGCCGCCTACTACGCTAGAGGCGGATCACGCATACCGGCTCCATCCAAACGATTGGCGCACTTACCACACGCGTTATGTAGCGCCCGACTTTTTTAATTCCGCGCTCTGGGATGTTGAATGAGCAAGGCACGTATTTTTGCTACCGTTCTGTTCGTAGGATTATTGGCCTCGCCTATTGTGTACAAGCGGGTTTTGGCTCACCGGCAGACGCCCGCCGATGCTGCGCATCGCGATGCTACGGCGCTCGCCGATTTTGGCTTCAGCCTGCATGAATGCGCTGCATCCTCGGGCATCCACTTCAGGCATCTCGCCCCGACGCTGGACCCGAAGCTCGCTCACATCATGCCGCAGATTGCTTCAATGGGCGCCGCGGTTTCGGTGGTGGACTTCGATCGCGATGGCTGGGCTGACTTCTACGTCACCAATAGCGGCGAGGGCTCGCGCAACGCCCTTTATCGCAACATGCACGACGGCACGTTCCGTGACGTAGCCGAGGAGGTTGGGCTAGCCGATGTCAATTCGCGCGAAACCGGTGTCTCTATGGGCGCAGTATGGGGCGATTATGACAACGACGGTTACGAAGACGTCCTCATTTACAAATGGGGCAAGCCGGAGCTATATCACAACGACGGCGGCAAGCATTTCACGCGCGTGACGGAGCAAGCGGGGCTGCCGGCCTGGGTGAACGCGAATACTGCAATCTGGTTTGATTACGACAACGACGGCAAACTCGATCTCTTCCTGGGCGGTTACTATCCCGAGAACGTCAACTTGTGGGACCTGAAGACAACAAAGATGATGCCGGAGAGTTTTGAGTACGCGCAGAACGGCGGCCGGAAGTATCTGTTCCACAATCTCGGCAACGGGCGCTTTGAAGAGGTTTCCGCCAAGCTCGGCATCAATTCCCGCCGTTGGTCGCTTGCCGCCGTGGCGGCGGATCTGCGAGGAACCGGCTACCCGGACCTGTTCGTTGCCAATGATTACGGCGTTTCGGAACTCTATCTCAACCAAGGCGGGAAGCGTTTCCGCGAAGTTGGAAAAGAGAGCGGCGTTGGATACGCGCCCAAGAGCGGAATGACGGCGGCGGTGGGAGACATATTGAACCAGGGCCGTTACGGCATCTTCGTCAGTAACATTTCCGAAGAAGGTGTGCTCGTTCAGGGCAATAATCTATGGATGGCAAAGCCCGGCTCTTCCGGCGAGAACGTCAAATTTGAAAACGTCGCGAATGCGATGGGCGTTGAATTGGGCGGTTGGGCATTTGGCGCTCAATTTGGAGATCTTAACAATGACGGCTTTCTCGATCTTTACGAAGTGAACGGCGACATTTCGCTCGACCCCAACCGCAGCTATTGGTATGACTATTCCAAAGTAGCCGGCGGCAATCGCAGCATTATCTCGGACGCCGCAAATTGGCCCCCGCTGAATGGCCGCAGTCTGTCCGGCTATCAACAAAAGAAGGTCTGGATCAACGATGGTGCGGGCGGATTCCGCGAAGTTTCACAACTGGTCGGCGTCACCGATCGTTTTGACGGCCGTTCGGTTGCGCTGGCCGACTTCAGCAATACGGGCGTGCTGGACGCGGTAATTGCCAATGAGAAGGGCCCCCTTCTTTTATACAAAAACCAAGTGGATCCGAAAAATAAATGGATCGAGTTCAACTTGACTGGACGCGAGAGTAATCGCAGCGCCATCGGCGCACAGGTTCGGGTCTTTTGGAACGGGCAACAACAATTGCAGGAAGTTTCAGGCGGCAGCGGCTTTTGCGCGCAAAATCAGCGCCGGCTTCACTTCGGATTAGGCAAAACAGATCATGTCGATCGGGTGGAAATTCGCTGGCCCTCCGGACGCGTTCAAACTATTGCCTCGCCTGCATTGGATCAGATTCACAATATTGAGGAGCCGTTATGAGTGGAGAACCGGCCGCTGTCACTTCCTCGCCCGCGAAGCAACCAGCCGCCCCCAACCCGGTTGTGCGCTTCTTTCGGCCCGACAATCGCTACCTTCCACCAATCTTAATCACGCTTATTCTTCTGGCCGGCAATGTTTCGTTCGGCTTGCTCGAAAGCTTTTCCAGAACGGCGCTTGCTATTGCAGTCGCTATGTTGCTGGAGATCGGCCTCGCGCTGATAACGTATCGCAAATTTCCGAATCTTGCCAGCGCCTACATCACCGGCATCAGCGTCGGCATTTTGGTGCGATCCCCCGTATTCTGGCCCTACGCTCTGTGCAGCGCTCTCTCTATCACGTCGAAATATGTGCTGCGCTGGCGCGGCCGCCATTTGTGGAATCCCTCCAATTTCGGCATTAGCGCGATGCTTCTGCTCGTTCCCGAGTATGTTGCCGCTCTCAGCATTCAATGGGGCAATTCAGTCTGGCCGATGTTGATCGTTTGGGTACTGGGCGCTGCTATCGTCTATCGCGTAAAGCGTTTTCACATCACCGCGACATACGTTGCCTGTTTCGTCTTTCTATCTTTCATACGGACTTTTTTCACCGGCCATTCTTTTCTGGCCGAAGTCGCGCCCATCACCGGTCCGATGTACCAGCTTTTTATCTTTTTTATGATTACGGACCCGAAGACTACGGTAAAACCGCGCTGGGCGCAATGTCTGGTTGTCGCACTTGTTGCCGTTGTCGAGATGATCCTGCGTCTGGCTCAGAACGTAGATGCGCCTTTTTATGCGCTTGCAATCGTTGGCCCTGTCGCCATGGCTGTTGAAATCTATCTCAGCGGGAAGCGGCCGCGTGTATCAAACGCGACATCCGTTTACAATTCATCCGCAACCGCTGTTCGATAGCGACTTCGATCTACACGCCGTTCTAGCTTGCGAATGACTGACGTTGTCTCTAAATTTTGATGTTTCTACGCAGAAACGAGGGAGCTTCGCTGAAATTTAATCTGTGTTTGTTTTTGCTTGCCCCAGCGCTGGCCTGCGCTCAAGGCACTGATGGAAGCATTTTAAATCCAATGAACCAGGCACTGCCGTCTTGGCTGCATTTGTCGGGAGAGTACCGGGTGCGCGCTGAAGGATATGAAGGCGCCAATTACACTCCTGGAAATAATCAGGGTTACTTGTTAAGCCGGTTCCGGCTGAATATGGACGTACACTTTTCCTGGGTGCGTCTCTTTGCTCAGATGCAGGATGCACGGGTCTTAGGCAACGATGCCATTCCGGATGCCCCGCCTTACCAGGACCACTTCGATCTGCGGCAGGCATTCGTCGAGTTTGGCAATAGCGATAACGGCCACTTCGGCATTCGCGCCGGACGGCAGGAGTTAAACTTTGGCGATCAGCGGATTCTCGGATCCTCAAACTGGACCAACACGTCCCGCTCCTTCGACGCCGTTCGCGCAGACATTAACTTCGGCAATGTCCGCATTGACGCATTTAGCGCTTCGGTTGTCAATCCGGTGGACGGGGCCTTCGACCACAGCAAGGCCGGAAATGATCTGCACGGGCTATATGGAACCATTTCGAATATTCTGCCGGGAGCCACCATCGAGCCTTACGTGCTTTGGCATCTCGGCGGAGGGCTGAAAACTGAGGCTGGCGCTCCCGCGCGGCGCAATACGAAGACGGTCGCGATTCGGATTGCTCGAAAGCCCGGGAATCGTATCGATTATGTGGCGCATCTCCTAAAACAATTTGGATCGATCGGCAACGATTCCGTGGCAGCTTACGCCATGAATCTCGATCTGGGATATACCTGGTCCAAGGCGGTGTTGAAGCCAAGACTTTATTTTGATTACGCCTATGCCAGCGGCGATAAAAATCCGAGCGACGGTACGATCAATACCTTCGATCAAATCTACCCTACCAATCACGGGCGCTATGGGCTTGTTGATCTTTTCGGCTGGCAAAATCTTCGTGATGCAAAGCTTGGTCTCGAAGTGCAGCCGCTAAAGAAGCTCGTGCTTTCGACCGTATTTCATAATGACAATCTGGCCAGCGCTCGGGACGCACTGTATAACAGCCAAGGAACTGCGGTCGTGCGGAATACGGCGGGCGCCAACGGAACTCACATTGGAGAAGAGTGGGAAGCAAGCGGGACGTACGCCGTGAGCGCCTTTCTGGCAAGCGGCATGGGATATGGCCACCTCTTTCCCGGCGAGTTCATCAGGAAATCGACCAAGGGCAGTTCGTACAACATTTCGTATCTATTTTTCACGTACAGCTTTTGAGATACATTCACTGGATGTCCGGATCTTCAAAAGCTCACTCTTGCGCTTATCTGAAGCTCGCGACCCGTGCCCTCCGCCATGGTGATGGAACCGAACTGAGGAGTGTTTACGAAATTATTCGGATAACCCCAATT
>DAISJE010000108.1:0-10319 GCA_036821665.1 Bryobacteraceae bacterium
GCTGGTGCGGGTCCCGTCGATGCGGCCGGCCAGTAGACCGCGCGCGCGTGGCCGGCCTTTCGTAAAACTTCGGAGCGTATGCCTCGATTCGAAGGAAGGCTGCGACGTTCTCGGCGGATTGAATGCCGAGTTGGCGAGCTGCGACGTATGCGTTCCAGAGACGTGTCGCCAGAGTTTCGTCGTCGGCCAGCTTCGGGTCCGCTTTGACGAGATCTTGCCGGGCGCGTTCGACATATCCGCGCGCATCGATCTCGGCGAGGCCGGCGATCTGTTCGCCTGTCAGTTCAAGCATGCGGGTGCACTCCCTTCAATTTTCCGTTCACCTCCACGAGCCAGTCGAATGTCGGGACGAAGAACTGCATGCGCTGGGTGAGTTCCATCAGCGATGCCATGTCGGCCATGATGCGGGCGTCATAGAACCGCAAGAGTGCCATGCGCCCGTCCGGCAGGCGCACGTCGAGGCGTCGACGCAGCTCGTCCGCGAGCGATTCGATGGGATACGCGCTTATGAGCCAAGACACGCCGATCGAGCTGCCGGCCATCGCAGTAAGCGCGCGCCGAACGTTGGCAGACGCTCGTTCCCAGTCGAGCAGCCACGGTCCGGCGTCGGCGAGCGACGCGTCCGGTGTGCCGTCGAACAGGGCGATGGCCGCCTGCGATCGCTGAGGAGGCGAGCCGCGAGCCGCATGCGCGAATAGAAGACCGTCGATCAGAGCGTACAGATGCACCAGCATCGTTAGCTGCTGTTGACGTTTGATGAAGAATGCTTCGATCGAGACGTCGGTCATGGGGTTACCCGCGCGCGATCATTGTCGCCGCGTTCTCGGCGGCGGATTTCAGGCATTCGAGACAGAGCGTGGGGGAAGGGGCCAATGCCGCAGCGGCGGCGGTTACTGCGCCGCCAGTCGTTGCTTCGCCGGCTCCGACGTCGTCGAGCGTCGCGGAAGATTGCGACGCGATCAGCGTCGCCCCGCACGCGGTCTTCATGCCCTCGATGGCCGTTTCCCGGTCTGCGATTTGGTGCGGGTAGCGTCGTTCGGGAGCCGGCAATATGGGAAAGACGCCTTTGCACTGCGGGCAAAGTACCTTGTGCCCGACACCGGCAATGGGTTTCCCGTCAATGGTTGCGTTCGCGGTGCCCTCCAGCACGCGGCCGCCGTGCGTCGTCGTGTCGCCGACGCAGATCATGGCTCTGGCCATATGTTCTCTCGTAGGTATGGTTTTGTATGAATTTACCATTCTGCTGGAACGAGCGCCTGCGCACTATCGCGCAGCTCGTCAATTTGTGTTAGCTGGACCGAGTGAGGCCATCACTGGAAGATGCGGCTCCGTGCCGGGAGGTGTCGACCGCACAAATCACGGAAGACTCAAGCTCGGTCCGATGAGGGTCGCGACAAGCGCCTCTTGCAAGTGTCGGCGGCCCTCATTACTCTACCGCCAGATTGTCCGATGCAGTCCAGCCGACACCGGTCGGAGAGGACGCTGTGCCGCTCCGGGGCGCCAGCAATTGCCTGTCCACGGCACGTCGTCACATAGGTTCGGGTGTGTGGGGCTGCCGATTCTGGATCACCAATTTGAGGAAAGCTCGGCCGAGCCTGGCGCATTTTGTTGCTGTAGGGCATATTAGCTACTTGAACGTAAGGTTAGCCACGGACTTAGCGATAACAGGGTATAAATGCTAAATATTCGCGGGAAAGAAAAGCCGACATTTATCGATATCTTCGCTGGATGTGGTGGACTCAGTTTGGGCCTAATGCAGGCTGGATGGAAAGGGCTATTTGCAATCGAGCGCGACAAAAACGCATTCGAGACGCTGCGTCATAATCTCATCGATCGAGGGCGTACCGTAAAGTTTTCGTGGCCGAATTGGTTTCCTAAGACTTCACATGACGTGACGGAAGTCATTGAGCGGCATCGTGAAAATCTTCATAAGCTCCACCGTAAAGTTGATATGGTGGTAGGTGGACCGCCGTGTCAGGGCTTTTCTACGGCTGGGCGTCGTGACCCCGCTGATCCGAGGAATCGCCTCGTCGCTGCATACTTGGAGTTTGTGAAGCTGGTGCAGCCGCGCGTAGTTTTGATCGAAAATGTTCGTGGTATAACGCTAGATTTTCAAGATGATCGAGAGCCAACGGGACGTATAAATTACTCAAAAAAAATATTGAATGCGCTTTCTGAGGATTATGTCGTTTCGTCGCGAATGATCGATACATCGACTTTTGGCGTCCCACAGAGGCGGCAACGGTTCTTTGTGATCGCAGTAAGGAAAGATTGGGCAAAGAAGACCGATGGTTGTCCGTTTGAATCGATAGAGCGATCGCGTCTTCCCTTTCTTCGATCGAAGGGGCTTAGTGGTGTTCCGGTTTCCGCCAAATCGGCAATTTCAGATCTCGAAGTTACGCGTAACGGAAAAATAGAAAGCCGTGATTCAATTGGTTTCGAAGATATTTCGTATGGGCGACCTATGACGTCATATCAGAAACTAATGAATTGTAATTTCGATGGCATTCTTCCGGATACGCGTCTGGCGCGCCACCGGCCGGAGATTATTTCGCGATTCAATAAGCTTATTGAGATTTGTCATGCCGATGGCAGGTTGAATGTTTCGCTTTCACCGGAGCTTAGAGCAAGTTTCGGTTTGCGAAAATGTGCGATTCGTGTTCTTGATCCTGAAAATCCCTCGCCGACGATCACAAGTATGCCTGACGACTTGATTCACTATTCTGAACCCAGAACGCTCACAGTACGAGAAAATGCTCGGCTTCAGAGCTTTCCCGACTGGTTTGCATTCCAAGGGAAATATACATCCGGAGGGGAGCGTCGTCGTCGCGAGGTACCGCGTTATACCCAAGTCGCCAACGCCGTACCCCCCCTGGTCGCAGAAGCAATGGGCCTTGGGTTAAAAGCCCATTGCTTCGGCGATAATCAATTTTTTTGATTCAAAGCGTTATGCAATGTCTCGAACATCTCTTGCTTCTCGAGAAGTAGCACGCGAAGCTGTTTCATTTCGTCATTGCTTAGCTCATTTCCCTTAGAATCGATGAGTTTCCTGGAAAATCCATTGATGATAACTCGAACGTGAGCAAGCGTATTTCTTTTGGGAACGACATTCGTCACGTAGTCGGAAATTCCCTTTTCGATTTCTGTTTGAATCTTGTGGAGCTTAAGTATCTTTCTTAATAAATTAGCTCGGTCAGTACTCGTGTAGACAGTATGATTGTCGAACAATTCGTTTACATGTTTGATGCTGCCGATTTGCGCGGACGCCTCCTCAAATCTTTCCCTTATTTCTTTCATTCTTTTTGCGATTGCTTCAAGTATGCTCTTGCGGATCTCTTCGTCACTAGCATCAAAGAGTTGAGTCAAGCAATCGTTTACAAAATGATCGATGTCGCTCGTTGCTCCCATGACGAGTCCGCGGGAATGATCAATGTCCAATACCTTTTTTATGAGGGTGTGAAATATCCCGTGCGCTGCATCAGGCAGTTCCTCTCGATTTGATAGGTATATGCCCTCTACTCCGGTCTCGTCTAGGATCTTGCGAAGATTATTTGCTTGCGCGGAGTAAAAAATCACATCTTTATATGGCATGAGCCTACGGACTTCGTTTAATCCTTTGTCACCATTTGGGCCGCTTCCTAAATTGTAATCCATCAAAATTAAGTCTACGTGATCTCCGTACACGTCGTCTGATAGATATCCGGTAGCTTCAGGTACGCTGGCCGCAAATTGAACTCGTAAGCGAAAGCCATCGGTTCGGATAAGTCGTTCAATGCGTTCTCTTTGTGCCTGTACTGCGGCTTGTTGATCTTCCACCCACAGAATATTGAAATCAAGTCTCATTTTGATATCCGAATATGGAACTGCGCCCCGTGCTTGTCGTTTCCTCTTGCGGCTTCAATTGTTCCGTTCATTTCCCCGAGGACGTGTCGGACATGATAAAGCCCTAATCCAGAACCATCAGTTGTTGTAAATCCTTTTTCGAAAATTCGGTTGAGATCATCGATATTCTTGTTGAAGCCAATTCCGTCGTCCGTGACGTGAATGTGAACCACGTTCTTTTCTGGATGACTAATATCAAAAATAACGTGGCGTGCACGTTGTTTTCGTGCATTTGCAATTAAATTATCGACCACGACCGAGATGTCAATCGGTTTGAATGGGGTGGAGAATCCCTTTCCGTCGGTCTTTACTTCGACCGTTATGGGGCGTCCGTGGAGAAAATCCCGCGCGACTCCGGAAACATACTGTTCAATGTAGTCGCCGATGTCGGCGTCGATCTTTTCAGATTCGAGGCGGAAATTTGCCTTTGTGGCAAACTTCGACACCCCCATAATTTTCCTGTTTAACAGCGCAATCCTTTCGAGTGCGTCTATAACGTCGCTCGGTGAAACGGATGGTTGTCCCGAAATTTCAACGATGAAATTCTCGATTTGCTGTTGGATATCTACCGAATATATCGTCACCTGATGGTGGAGATTGAGAATTGTGTCCGTATCAAGCGTGGAAATGGACGACAGAAAGAGGTTTCGTTTGCGTTCCTCTTCGAGTTGTTCCGTTACCTTGGATGCCAATCTTTCTGCAGTATGCGCGCGAACCTGAGCTGCCTCTTTGGCTTTACGCTCTTCGTCGGCCTGTCGGCGAGCATTTTCTTCGGACCGACGAAGTTCGTCGAACTTCTTCTCGGCAAGCTCGATGCTTTTGTAAAGCGAAACATCGGAGGTTTTTTCGGCAATGGCTCGTAGGCTTGCGAGCGAACCCTCGAAATGTGAGGAGCGCTCATTTAACAATCCGATAAGCGTTTTACTGTATTCCAGCAATTCAATTTCAGAGTTGTCAACCAGTTTCGCAACGGCTGAGGCGACCCGCGCTCGCCCGGGATCCGTCATCAATCGCGATATATCGCTAGTATTCTTATCTTCCCGATCGACGAACGTTACCGGAACAATATAACGCTCAAGTCGCTTAAGGCAATGCTCGTGGAAGCACGCGCGTAATTGCTTCGATGCAGGCGTTTCAATTAGCCCCGTATTTCGGCTTGAAGCTTCTTGGAAGTCCATATCACTTCCGGATACATCAATTCTTCCGATGACATCTCGCGTGCCCAGGAATCGCGCGTAACCCTGCTGCTTGCGATGATCCATCCCGAACCAATCGTCGCCCGCCTCGCCGATCGGATAAACGCGAAAGCCGTTGCGAAATAGGAAAACTGAGCCAAATTGCACTGATGGAACGCCCATTCTTCTGGCGAAAGTGGCTTTTGCTGATTGATTGAGAAAGAAAATCTGACACTTAAAGCCAGATTCCCCCAAAAATGAATAAGGATTCGGTTCTCGTATCTTATATATCAATTCGCCACGATCAATAAGTGAACTTTCGATCGTGTTTGAATCCTTGCTGATTGCGATGTCGAGGAATGTGGTTTTTTCTTGGAGGGTGGAAAAAATAAAATTTCCGACCTCTCCATTAACTAACGCATTCGCTGGTAAATTTTCACCTTTCTTCGCTGCCAGTGATTGTGCGGCGTGATCTCGCTGTTGTTCGCCTGGAGCGATGATTGTAATGCCGAATCCATCTGCATCTGCACCAAATGGATTTATAAGCTTTGCGAGAGCGGATTTAAGGGTTAATATTTCATCTCTATCCCATGTTCCTCTGGTGTCGCCAATCGTTATAACGGTCCCGTGCGGCGGCTGTGGAATTTCTGGCGGGAGAGAGAAGCCGTCTTCGAGCTCGGTGTATTTGAGGCCTATTGTGTCGAAATGCGTCAAATGATTGATGTCGAACAAGCTCCAGTCGACGAAAACGGAATGCACATGGCCATTTTGCTCAGAAATAGGCTTGGTCTGGAGATGTATGGTCTTGCCGAGTCGGTCTGACGAGAAGCGGCCAATTCCTTTGCTACCGGCGTAATTTCGGCGTTCTGCGATATCATCTCTAAAATCGTTTCTTTGATTTTCCTGTCGCTTTGATGAGTATGCGACAAACAGCCATTTTTTTTGAATGTCATTGTATGACATTCCGATTCCATTGTCGGCAATGATAATCGAGTTGGCGCCAAAAAAAATCACGACATGTGTAGCGTTTGCGTCAAAAGAATTTTTTACTAATTCAAAAATTGCTACTTCGTCGTCGGTTATTAGCTCACTCCCGAGCACGGTTTTCAGTCCGCTGCTAACGTCGAAATGAAGCTCGTTACTATTCGGTTTCTCTGTCATAGTGATTTTTCGATTACGCGGACTGGAGCGGGTGGTCTTTCCCAAAGTCACTTTGACGCAATTTGGCCTGTTCCGTGACATGCTTTGCCTGTGCGCTGGCGCGCCTCATTCTAACGTGTCCGGACGTGTATGTGCAGATGGAAAAAGACTGATGGCCGTCTTAATATGCTTGCAAACGGAGCTTTATGTGCCTGCGTGTCCATCGACGTCGTACCCGATCACGTTGTCCGGCGTGTCTGATTGTTGCGCTCGACTTGCTCGACGCTTTATTACAAACCTTACTCTTCCCGTTCAAGACAAGATGCGGGGATGGAGGCTTATGGGCAGCAATGCTGTGTCGATCGAGAACAAAAAACGATGCCAAGTCTGGACAGGGCGAAGATGGGAGCTTTTGCCGGTGTCGATCATCTACCCGCGCCGGCAGACCTTGTTGGTCAGGTGCCCTGAATGTCACGGTCCCGTGGTGCTGATGAAGGAAAGCGATGGTGGTCGCGATGCGGCGCATTTCGAGCATCGACCGCGACATACAGGGTGCCGGCTTGTGCATAAATGGTACTGCGGTACGGCAACTATGAGTCCGCAGGCTGTCGGCTCGCCGCAGCCCACGGACGAGATGGATCCGTTTGAGGGGATCACTGACGAAGAGGCGGAGAGGATTATCGGTCCGGTAGTTGGCGTTACTGAAAAAAGGCGCCTTCTGTTGGCACGCGTTGGTCAAGGCATCTTCAGGGAGAGTTTGCTGCAGCGGTGGGACACCTGCAGTGTCCTGGGGTGTGGACCACGGGCTGTGCTGGTCGCATCGCACATAGTTGCCTGGCGCTCATGCGAGAGCAATGATGAGCGGCTGGATGTTAATAACGGTCTTCTCCTGAGTCCGAATTTGGATAGATTGTTCGATCGGGGATTAATCTCATTTTGCGACAATGGTCAGTTATTGACTAATCCAAGCCTCAGCCGCGCTGATGCGGTGTCTTTAGGGTTACGTCCGGGTATGTGTCTTCGCGAAGTGCCGCCTGCGATTATCAAGTTTCTGTTTAGACACCGGCAGGGCGCAGCGTGGCAACTCCTTCAGCCTTGACGACTAGTTTGCATCCTACGGTTGCCGCTCTTGTGTGCAACGCAACGTGTCCCGAGACGAGACTGACTTCCGGCGAAGGAGAGAGCGCAGGGCGTTTCGTCGGCGCTGAAACCCGCTAAGGCCCTCAACCAAACGGCGCTGGCGATCGCGGCTGAAGTTAGCGCGACCATGACTGTTTTGCGGGCACAACGATACGCGATATTCTTGGCAGATGGCATGAAGTGCTATCTGTGCAGGAACCAAGTTGACCGCACTTCATGCTGCCGGCCGAAACGCCAGAGCAAACGAGGCTCATCGAGCCTCGATCGAGTAGGAAACGTAAGTTGCCGACAGTATACTCGGTGCATCTTTAGTGTTGACCAACCGGGGCGCTCACACTTGCCATGTTCAGGATTGACCACTCGTCTAACAGGATTCTTAAAATAAAGCAGGTAAGTTTCTCAGAGCTGGGATATCGAGAGCGAGATCATCTGCAGGAATGGCTTGCGAACCAGCCCGATGCCCTTGAGGAAGAGCTGCTGATCATCCAGAAGGAGTTCGACGGTTTCGACGACACCCGCGAACGCCTGGATCTTTTGGCGATCGACAAGAGCGGAAACCTTGTCGTGATTGAGAACAAGCTAGATGATTCCGGTCGGGATGTGGTTTGGCAAGCACTTAAGTACGCGTCCTATTGCTCGACCCTCTCCAAGACACAGGTCGCGGAGATCTTTCAGCGTTACCTCGACAAGCACGGTGCTGGTCGTGATGCAAAGGCGCTGATTTGCGACTTCCTCGGCGAGGAGGATTTCGCTGAAGTGGTTCTCAACCCTGGGAACGACCAGCGGCTTATCCTGGTAGCTGCCCACTTTCGCAAGGAAGTCACGTCGACTGTACTGTGGTTGCTGAAGCACCGCGTCTTCGTTAAATGCTTCCGAGCCACGCTGTACAAAGATGGCGAGGATGTTTTCTTGACCCTTGAGCAGGTGATTCCACTTCCCGAGGCGGAAGAACTGATGATCGGTATTTCGGAGAAGGAAGACGAGGAGCAGTCGGCCGAGCGGGGCCAAGCGGACCGTCATCAGCTACGCACGGAATTCTGGCACCTCGCCCTAGAGGCGTTGCGACGGGCTAATGTCGACGCATACGCCAATATCAGCCCTAAAAAGGATCACTGGCTCAGCGGGAGCTACGGCGTCACGGGGATCCACTATTCGATGGTTTTCAATCGGGATGAAGCCCGGGTGGAGTTCGCGTTGGACACACCTTCACAAGCTGTGAATAAGGCGTTGTTCGATCACCTTCATGCCAACCGTGAGTACTTTGACGCACTTTACGGAGCGCAACTGAACTGGCGCCGCATGAACGACAAAAAGGTGTCGCTAATCGAGTATGCCCAACCGTTCGACGGCCACAACCGTGAATGTTGGCCACAGATCGTTGACTGGTTGGTGGAGCACATGAAAAGAATGACACGTACGTTCGAAGAACAGAAATCGGATTTGCGGGCTGTCGTGAAGCAGGTTGCACTGAAGGATGTCGTGTCGGGCGATGCGGTCTCTCCGTCGGCTGAGTCGTAGTCGACCTGCCGAGCATTTCCGATCGGTGATAAAGGCCGTCCTGACGGCCGCGCAGATCTCGATTGGCAACCGCACACATGTTGCCTTGATGGTTGCGGCACGCCGACTGATGCAGTCTTCGATCCTGCGCGCCGTCGACGCTTTGCGACGATAGCAATTTCAAAGCGCGCTGCACGGACCAGTTCACAGCTGCGCAGGACGCCTGCGCGTTTGTGAACGGTGTCGCACCCACGCGGCAGATCTGCTTCGGTCTCGCTCTCGTATCACGAACGATTTGATGGATAAGCGGTGGTGAACACCGATGTCCGTTCCCCGGAGCTTCCATCAGAGGTTTCGAGGCGGCAGAAGCTATCGGAGCAACTGTGACCAAGCTGTGTCACCGACAAAAATCGATAGTCCGGAAATCCAATAAAAAGCTGCAAAGTCTAGATAGCCTGCGTTCTGACCGGCGCGAGACTAGCAATTAAAAATCAATCGGTTACACGTCTTTGTCTATGATCGATCGTCATCGACATGTCGGCGCGATTCCTGTGAACGTAAGACGAGAACAGGCGGTAGTGTAAGGCAGCGCGCGCAACGGCCCGGGCCCGGGATGACGTGCGTCCGCATGCAGCGATGGCGGCGCACGCGTGTTTTGCACTACGCTGTAGGGACGCGTGCGCCGCCGTGCCGGCAACGCGCGCAGCATGGGGCACGCCGCCTCTGACGATCCGCACCATCGTCCGCCCAGCCGCTTTACCCGCCGACGGAGCAACCTCGCGATGATCTTCCGGCAACTGTTCGACCCGCAATCGTCGACCTATACCTATCTGCTTGCCGACCTCGCGGCGCGCGAAGCGCTGCTGATCGATCCGGTGTTCGAGCAGGTGCGCCGCGACGCGGCGCTGCTCGACGAGCTCGGGCTGCGGCTCGTCGCGACCGTCGACACGCACGTGCGCGCCGATCACGTGACGGGCGCATGGCTGCTGAAGCAGCGCAGCGGCAGCACGATCGCGATCTCGGCTGCGAGCGGCGCGCAGGGCGCCGACCGCTACCTGAACGACGGCGATCGCTGCACATTCGGTTCGCGCTACCTGACGGTGCGCGCAACGCCGGGCCACACGAGCGGCTGCATCAGCCTCGTGCTCGACGACGAAACGATGGCGTTCACCGGCGACTGCCTGCTGATTCGCGGCACCGGCCGCACCGACTTCCAGCAGGGCGACCCGCGCGCGCTGTATCGCGCGGTGCACGGCCGGCTCTTCACGCTGCCGGCCGCCTGCCTGCTGTATCCCGCGCACGACTATCGCGGGCTCACGGTGACGAGCGTCGGCGAGGAGCGGCGCTTCAATCCGCGCCTCGGCGGCGATCTGAGCGAAGACGATTTCGCGGGCTACATGCGCAACCTCGGGCTCGCGCACCCGCGCCAGATCGATGTCGCGGTGCCGGCGAACCTTCAATGCGGCGTCGCCGCGAACGCGCCCG
>DAISJE010000109.1:0-10236 GCA_036821665.1 Bryobacteraceae bacterium
CTTGCTTGCAGTTCAGCCGCTGGCCGCACGCGCGGCATTTCGCAGCCACAGTGTGAGAGCGGTTCGCAATCCCGCGGCACCGCGCTTGCCGTATCTGCTCACACGTCCGCAGGACCCACTGTTTCCGTTCAGCAGTATACGGCTCATCAAAGCAGGCATCCGCATATTGGATGCGCATGAACGGCGGAGTCTGCCCGTAATTCTCTTCCACCAGCACGCAGTGGTAGCGCTTGTAGCACCCCACCGGACCCATTTCACCGCGTGTTCTTCCTCCGATGGGGAACTTCCGCCGTCGTTTGGTTTTCATTCTGTTGCTCCTATTTCCTGCCGTCTCCGGTAAACAGGTGCTGCTCGCATTCATCTGCACCTCGAAAGGACAATTTATGAAGCGCCATCAGCCACGGCCACGGCCAACCATTGTGATTTGCTCCTGCGCGAAAACAAATTCCTGTCGATCACTCTATACGTCGTCGCGGTGCTTTCCATACTGCGTCGTGATGCTCGGTTTTGGGCTGTGGTGGAACCAGCCCATTCTTGCGCTGGCCGGGGCAGTCGAGACGTACCTGTTCATCCCAGCCTGCCGCTTCGTCCAAGCACTGCGACGTAAAAACAGGCGAATCTGGCTGCTCGAAATCCGGCTCAACCGTGCGCGCACACCCTCAGGGAGCAAAGAGACACCGCACAAGTTATTCAAAGACGACACGCAGGATACAGCAGGCAACGATGCATCCTGAGTCGGGGCTTCGCGTTTGGTTAAGCCGGGCGCATGGACGCGACGGCCGCCTTTGGTCACAACTCCAGTCCTGATCCATTCACTGAGGAGATTCACATCTATGGAAATCGTGATTCGCACCACCGACTTCGCGCGCGTACTCCGGCTTGCCGCTTACCACTCCCCAACACCCAACTAGGCAGGGAAAATAGTTTTTCTTTAATGGAAAGATACTTGACCGCGATCACGTGACGGTGTTGTTTCCGGCAACGTCTTGCAGGCCGTACCGGATATCCTGCGCGATTGCCCATTGAGCACGATCAATAGTTATGCTGATGGTCGAATTGTTCTGAGAGCGCAATTCTTTTAATCTCAATTCGAGAGGTTTCGGTCCGTTCGGCGACGATATTGTTGTCTTTAGACGGGGAGAGGCGATAAGCCTCCGGTGCATGGATCAATCGCCTCTCTTTTCTCGCGTCGCATTGGTTTGGCAAACCAATTTCATAGCGAGCCACCTTCTCTTTAGTGAATAAGAAGGGCAGGCCGAAAAGGACGCAGCGTTGGATCGTTAATTCCGATACTGGATGTTGGATTTGGCTTTTGAACAAGGATCCTCGCAGCGGCCACGGGATGGAGACGCGAAATGGTAAAAGTGCCTACGCACACCGCTGGGCGTACCAGGACGCAAACGGGGAGATTCCACCCGGTCGTCTGGTCCTTTCAACGTGCGGCAATCGCCTGTGCGTGAATCCAAGCCACCTTGTATTGGAAAACGAAACGACACAACCTTGGATGAAGGGGGTAGCAGCACACACGAAGATGACTGATGCCGCCCTTGCCGAACTTATCCGGTTGCGACAAATGGGTAAGACAATGAAAGAAGCGGGAGCAGCAGTCGGCATCAACGGATCTACGGCACGCAGGTGGCTTTCTGCCGTTGTCGCAAAGAGTGACAGGCGTTGGATATTAGCAGCCGTATTGGACGTCGGCCTAAAATCACGACGACGCAAGAGCGACGGGAAATAGCCTGGCAATGATTCGTTCCCGCCAGTTCAGCAATTTGGCCACACTGCGTGATGTGCAATCACGCTGACGCTTTCGGCAACGTAATGCAATTCCATTCCAATTGGATGTACCCGCTCTTGAGCGCTATCCCGGCCCGAAACCTGCGTAGCAGAGGAGACAAACATGACAGACATCATGAGAGATGAATTTGGAGCCCCGCAGGTAGTTGATCGGAGCACATTTGACGCGGAGCTGGATGCGCTCCGGGTTCGACAGAAGGCACACACGCGTGAGGGCGACGTCATCGCCGCCGCCCGCCGTCGGCTCCCCAATGGTGGAGATGGACCCGAGCCTCAAACTGATTGGCCCGAACGGCCCGGTCGTGCTCCTGGATGCTTTCGAAGGCCGTCGACAGCTGGTCGCCTATTATTTCATGTGGAACACCGGCCATCCTGCGCCGCAGCAGTGCGAGGGATGTACTTGGGTTACGACGCAAGTCCGCGAGCCGTCCTATCTTCATTCCCGAGATGTTACTTTCCTGTGTTTTGCCAAGGGCCCTACGAAGAAAGCGCCCGATCTCGCGACTTTACAGGCTGGGAGATGCCGTGGTACTCGGCTCCTCGGGACTCGCTCGAAAAGCTTCTGGTTGGACGTCGGATCGGCAGATGCATCTGGTTTGCTACCTAAGGCAGGGCTCAAAAGTTTTTGAGACTTACTGGACGACGGCGCGCGGCGTCGAATACATGGATAACAGCTATCGGCTGCTCGACTTGACTGCGTACGGCCAGTCAGCCTTCGCTGAATGCATTAGGCCTCAAACATTGGGCCGATGACCAACGAATTCTAGATCTCTACGTCGGCCTTGGGTCGCTACTGAGGCTTTGTTGGCCGCATTGGCGCCTTACCTTAATTCCGGTGTCATCGGGTTTCAGACAGCACCCCGAGCTTTCAGGTCTGTCACATGCGAAAACTATAAGACACGCTGAAACCACATTGCTGCCGCTCCCGATCGCAGGAAAATTGGCGCTGACGCGTAAGCACGCATTCATCGCGGTGCGCGGCGGGAGATCATTTTGGTGCCGATGAATCTCCCGCCCTGTAGCCCAAACAGAGCGCTCGCAACTAATGAACTAATCAACGACTCTGCACTCTTTGCATCATGCGACTCTTCCACCTACTCCCGAAAATACTGGCGCAAACAAGCCCGATTCCCAAAAGGCACATTGAGCCTGGCTCTGGCACACCGCCGAGGCTGTCCGTCGTAAGGGAGCCGCTTACAATGTTCCGATAGGGAGTGCAATTATCGCATTCCACGCTGCCCGAACCGCCACCCCAGGTGTTTAAGTTGATCGCGACGGTCCCCCCCGCGTCCGTTAACGCAGTAAGCGGCGTGATCCTCAATTGGCGGGTGCTTCCGTTCTGCGAAAAGAAAAACGTAGGTTGGTAGCCGGACGCCTGGACACCGTCAAATGGGCTCGAGTTGGCATTTGTATAGGTAAACGCCGAAAGCGCGCCGGCCGTCACATTGATGTTCCAGCTGCTGAAAGTATTACTGTCGGCGTCGAATTGGAAATTTCCGGTTGCACTCGCGCCATCGCTAAACGTTACATCACTCAAATTCCATGTAACAGTCGAGGCGAAGCTCATGGGCGCTAGAGCGAGTGTCAATATCAGCAAGAGAAAATTTTTGGTTTTATGAGGCACACCAAAAGGGTGTTTTGGCCCGACTTTATGTCTGCGAAAATGTGATCCACAGTCCCCTTCGGAAAAGGCGGTGCATATAGATGAAGGGAATACGGGCTCGATCTTTTGTTGAACCTTGGTTTGCTCGTGAAATTCTCCACTTCAAGAGTGTTAGATGCGCGGTTCAAACCGATTTCTTGCGCCCGGACTATGAGCAACGACAAAGATGGCCGGGCTGACAATCGCAAGCGTCAACGAGTTCCGCCGCCTTAATGGCCGAAGCTAGAGTGCTGGAGCGGCTACGCTGGAATACAATTGCGAAACTCCTAACGACCAGACCGAATTGATCGATTTCCAAAAGGGGCAATTGCACGATCGTTTGGAAGCGTTCCCAAGCTTTTTATACCGCCGGAGTGCAGGACTCCTGTGTGTCGGGCACGAAGTAACGCGAGCGTGCGATATCTTATCGAACGAATCGGCTACTAATGCTGAAATGCTTTAGGCATCTCCGCTGGCCGCCGCCGTCGCGGACCGAGATCGCGATATGCAGTCAGAATCCAGCCTTTTTCGCTTGTCGCCGCCACGCCTATCAACCATTTGGCGACCGTACACTGATGAACACCGACGGCAAGCCCGATTTCTTTGAAGGTCTTTCCCATACGCCGCAAGCGAAGCGCTTCGGCCAATTTCGCAGCGTCCTCCTTTGTTGTGGCCCGAGATCCTCGTGCATTAAGAGATGTCGGTTCTTCTTCCGCTACGAGATGTTCTGGGTTCACGCAGGCAGAGTTGCCACAAGTCTGCAAAACAGCGCATCCGGCCGGAATTTCACCTTTGGCATCCTCGTATGCCCAGCGATGCGCGTACCCGCTCTTCCCATTGCGGGTCCCCATTCCGTGTCCGCTGCGAGGGTGTTTAGCTAAAAGCCAGATCCAACAGCCGGTTTCCTGATCAACGCGCCAACGGTGCTGCTTTGGCGGTCTGCCCCTCTTGTTCACAAGGCGCTCCTGCGATTGTAGGTGCTGTGCCATCGACACTATTCCGATCTCGAGACCCCTCAATAAGGCTAGTGCACTCCTCGTTCAGCCCGGCCACTCATCTCTGTTGCCGGTCGAAGTGTATTTGAAGGGAGCTAACAGGATCGCGTTTCGGATCAAGGTTACCGCAATTCCCGCCATGTTTAGGAGATTCGGCCACGTCAGCGATTCGCCGCGAAGTTATCTGCCGCCGCGCAATCCTTCGAAAGCGAGTTAGGAAACCGAGTGCAAATGCCTCGCCGGTGGTGCGTGACCGCACAGTCCCTGCCGTTTGAGGGACAGAGTTGTACCCGTCCTGGACCAGAAAGACAATCATTATCAGAAGAGTGTGTCAGCGGGCGGCAGCGCTCTTGGATTCAATTCGTGGGCGGTGACCTTTTCGACCTCCCGATACTGACTGTGACACCCACTGCCGGATAGCTCTGGCACGGTCTCTCTCGCCGCGCTCGCAAACTCAAGCCTGATTTGCTTCTCGATGCAGAGCCTTGCGGCTTCTATGCGTTCTTCGACCCAGTGCACCGGCAGCGAAAAGTACTGCGCCAGTTCCTCTAGGGTCATACCGTTTTTGTAGTCAGAGTACAGTCGAAAGGGCAGATATTCGTGCACGAGTAAATCGAAACCGGAGTTGGCGGCCATGCAAACAAAAGTGCCGGCCAGCGCCACGTCTTCTCAGCTTTCAAGCTTGTCTCGCGTGGCGCCGACCTCTCTGATGCAGGAGACGCGCCCCGAGGTTGTGCAAAGACGATTTAAAATGAGTATCTCGACGTCGGCGCTGAAATCGACGCGCCGTCATCGTGATCTCGCTTTTGTGCGCGGAATCGATTGAACGCCCGAAAAACATCCGCGGCAGCGCATCGGTTGGAGCTGCGGAGTTAGTAGGCCGTAGAAGGTAGGAGGTACGCGATTGTTTCCGAGCCGCACGTCGCCTCCCGCGGGCGATCGGGAAACACGGATTCCAGAATACTCAGCCCCTCAATGACTTTGCGCGCGAGAAATCTGCAAGCCGTCTTGAAGATCAGTATCGTTGAGGTTCTCGAAAGCAGGCGACGCAGACACGATGCAAAAAAGCGCAACGCTGAGTGCGTATTCAGCGACCCAGCGTTGGCGCTCGACATTGCAAGCCTTATATGCAACGATCCGATTGGGCAAGCAGAGCAGCTTTGGCAAGCAGGTCTGCATTTTCAACGGCCCTCGAACTATGCCCCGGCTGCCGCGCCACTGATGTAGCATCCAGATGGATTCGCGGTCAACTGGGGACATGAAGAATTGGAGACCTTAACGGGTCCTTACTTACGAGGCGAGGATTCCCAGAACAAGCAGAACGTGATTAAGAATGTGGTGGAGAATGATCGGTGGAAGCATGTTTTTCGCACACGAAGATCCCAGCGAGAAACGCGCACCAGCATGGTTCTCGGCATTCATCGTTCTGAAAACAAAGAGCAAACTATTTTTTGAACTTTTGTGAACACGATTCCGCGAGCCTGGGGCTCGCGGAGTGGCGGGGATGGAAAAGCGTTGGAGAAGGGGCGAGAATGTGGGAGTCGCCCAGCGAAGTGAAGACCGGCCGTGCGTTGGTGCTTCGAGCCCGTTTGTGAATAAGGCCGGGGACGCGTTTTAGCGGAAGTAGCGATTGTTGTCCCGCCGCCGGCGGTGAACACGTGAAGAACCGCATCGGGGAAATCTGTGAGAGCGGCAACATCAAAATATCGAGCGTGACCTGCGACCTGTTCGGCGAGAGCGGCCGGCATGCTGGCCAGTTTGGTCGAAGGCAAGCGCGATCCGGGAATATGCGCGCGGCACGTTGCGCGGCAAGAAGTATCAACTGGAGTTGGCGTTACCGGGCACATTGAGCGAGCTACCACGCCGGTTGCTCGGACACCTGCTCGAGCAGATGAGGCAACTGGAGGATCAGATTGCCGGCCTTACGGCCGAGATCGAACAGCACGTCAAGCCGTATGAGGATCTCATCCGCCGCCTGGATACGATTCCGAGCATCGATCGCATCGCGGCCTGGACGGTGCTAGCGGAGATCGGAAGCGATATGAGCGTGTTTGGCGATGCGTGCCATTTGACCAGTTGGGCTGCGCTGTGTCCGGGGCTGCGCGAAAGCGGCGGCAAACGCTTGAGCGGCAAGACGCGCAAGGGCAATCGTTACCTGCGGCGGATTTTATGCAGGTGCGCTTGGAGCGCTACCCGTGTGGAGGACTCGTATCTGGCAGCTCTGTTTCGCCGCATCCGCGCGCGTCGGGGCGAGTAGAAAGCCAACATGGCGGTGGTGCATCAACTGCTCACGATCATCTTCCACATCGTGCGCGACGGGACCGTTTATCAGGAATTGGGGGCGGCCCATTTTGCTTTGAAGAACAAGTCCAAGGTCACCGACAAATTAATCGAGCGATTGCAGAAGCTGGGCTATTACGTGACTTTGCAGCAAATTCAGCCACCGCTGGTAAACGCCTGCGATCCGGCCCCGCCCCCCACGCCTACTCCCGTTGCTGCTTCGCGTAAGCGCGGTCGTCCTTGCAAGTGCGCCGAGCGAGCCATCCCATGCTCGCATGCCCGCATCCCGGCAGAAATTAATGCCACAAAAATTACTTCACCGCTCCAGGGTGCTGCAACCCTAAGTTCATGAGCACCCATCGGTTATTGCGAGAGATTTTTCGTAGGATCATATGACCGCGTTGCACTAGATCCTTGGTTTAATGGGGAGCGATCCGATTCACGCGCCCAAATGTTGAAGACGCTCTCATTTGCTTTCGGGTGACTGCATGAAGGCAGTTAATGAAGGAGCGGAATGCTCGTACGCCATCATGGAAGCCTCGCATTCGGGGAATTTCCGAACGACCGAGCACGCGTGCAAGCAGCCGAGGTTGAGTGCGTTTAGTTCGAACGGCCGATCTTGATTCAATCGTCTCCGGGCGGGAGCATGCGGCCGAACGCGACTTCTTAAAACAACTACGCGGCAAAAACGTTCGGCCTGCACATCGTCCCTTACGAAGGCGGGATGAATACGGGATCTCTCACCGGCGGCTTTTACAACGGTATCGCCGAAAATCGCGAAGGCTATTGAAGATAATATCGACGGCTCAATGAAATAGAGTAGATCTGCCAAAACAACATACTCGGAAGCAGTTGGCGGAGCGTTCTCAGCCCGTGTGCGTTCAAGCCTCTCACGAACGTCTGCTTTTACATTGCAAAGTCAAGTGCTACTACTTCATAAAGCTTGATCGAGGGCAAGGGCATTTGCAGTTCAATCTGGCCAGTCAGTTCTCGATATGGAGCTTCAGTCTTGGCTACCAGGAGATAAGCACGCGTAATTCGCTTTCCGTTCGGCACGCGAATGCGCACTTGCTGGCCGGGTAGCGGAATAATTTCACGCACTGGGCTTTCATCATCATCGGATTCGTGAGATTTACAAGGTGCACGGTCATAGACTGGCGCTGATTCCAAACCGCAATGTCCAAAACTCCTGGCCCTTCAACAGAAATGAGACGAAATTCGTTTATTGCCCAAAGCAGAGCATTGTGGATTAGCTTTCCGTGGTCTACATTGAGCACTTCCCAAAACGTGCGACCGAGATCCGACGGGAAATAAACTACTCGGCCATCTCCGATTTCCCGGAGAAAAACACCAGGTTCGAGCGATTTTGTTGGACGTGGGAATACTTCTTCCATCGGAAGATTGGGATACGACGGGACAACTGTAAGCGGAGAATTTGAGGACGGCCTTGCTGGCCTGACGATCACTCTATTCACACCATTGATGATTCGTGTGGCATCCTCTAGTCCGGCGAGCAGCGGATGGAACTGGCGGGCGGGTGTATTCGTTTGAGCCGTTTTCACGTAGATCGGAAACTGCTCCCAACGGATGCTAGGACGCAGTTTCAGAATGGCTACGTCAAAGCGATGCTCCAAATCGATGCGAACGAGCGATGCGTGAGGGCACGGCTGACTTTTTGTTTGCATGGCCGAGGTGCACTAACGTCGGCTACTCGGGCCGGATTCTTGCCTGGCACTATCAGTGGATTTCGTTCTTATGCCATAGCTGCACAATTCCGGGTGCTCTCGCGCCATTTCGCGCAGTAACAGCGGGAGATCCTGCTCAACGAGCAAGACCAACTCTCGCGGTACCTCGACCGCTTCTTCTAACAGAAATGCTGTGGTGTTCCATCGCCGGAATATCTGATGGAACCGTTCAGCGTCGAGCGTTGGGCTTTCGGACCTACCCTCTAATGGCTGCAACATGCAGTTTCCCCGAGATGCACGTCTGCATCCAAAATATCCGGGCCCATCAAAACGAGTGGACAGTACTTAAGGAACTTGAGATCGCTCCGGCCCGAACTCGATACTGTCATCATTACGCGCGACCACAGCGAGTGGTACCTCAAAAGTTTCGCTGGCACGCTCGAATGTCGCAGCCACTGCCGCGAATCGGGCGTTAAAAGGGTGCCGAATTATCCGAACAGTTCACCGCGTGCAGGAAAGTGCAGCCAGCGAGTCGATCACTCTCATCTGCTCTGATACGTTTCGTGTAGACTCTACACGGCGGTAAGGACATGAACGTGGAGGAAGAAATGGCACGTTCCAGCAGCGATGATAGTCAGCCCGTGGACTCACCACAGGAGCAGGACATCTATCACAAAACACGGGTTGAGAAAGGCTCAACTGAGAGGCTTCGCGAGCAACTGAACACCCAAGCTCAAGTTTCCGGCGACTGGAGGCCGGCCTAAAGAGAAAAACTGACCCGGATCAATTGAGAATTATGCTCGCCAATCTTGCGTCGCGGAGCGCGGTCGAGGTGAGTCGCATAGCTGCATGGTTGGAAGCGCCTACCGATCAGATCGCCTGGGCGACGCGGAATTTATACGAGCTAAATCTCCGCGTACGCCACTTGCTTCGAGATGCCAGGAATATTGACCGGTTCCGAAGTGAGATGGTCTCCGATCAGATACAGCTCCTCGAAGGGCTGTCCAAGCTTTTCGAGTTTTCCAAGCCGGATCACAAAGCTGCCCTTCAGGAAGGAATCAAGTTCCGACGCGATCAGCTCGAAAAGGACGGTGTTCCAGAGGTGAAGCAGCTAACGGCTGCGGAGTTGGCGAGGCAGGTAGGAGCAACCGATGAGCATCAACGGTTTTACAAACTGTACTTAAAGTACGTTCACGCGTCGTCGGCATATCTCGTGAACAGCGGACAAGAGTTCTTTGACATTTTCGACCGGTACAGCCGTACCATTTTATTTCTGAATGCCCAGCAGTACGCCCGCGACACAATCGAACTGGTAACCCCGAAAACCAACACCAGTTTGGATTCGTTAACGAACGGTTAACTCCCTTTTCTCCCAGGCGGCATAGTGAGGACACAGCCCTGGCCCGCCGCGAAATTGTGAGACCCGCGAATGCAGCAGTTGATATATATCGCACGATTGACAGCCGCTGCACTGGCACTTATGGTTATTGGAGCGCGCATTCATAAACGCGGACGGGGAGGGATCATGAAGAGCCCTTCTGCTGTGCCGTTATCGGCTGCATTGGGTTGCAAGCCAAAGTCGATCCGTTAGAGGGATTGTGGCAGGGCTATGACGGGGCGAATGGGGCCATGTTTCGCGGCAGCTCCTGGCCCTTGCGGAAGCGATACCGCCTGAGAAATACTCGTGGCGCCCGGCTCCGGGCGTGCGGTCCACGAGCGAAGTGTTCATGCACGTTGCGATTGAGAATTTCTCGTTGCTGAGTGTTACCGGCCGTCCAATGCCCGCCGATTTCGAAGCCGAGGGTATGGAGAAGACCATAACCAACAAGCCGGAGGT
>DAISJE010000110.1:0-10194 GCA_036821665.1 Bryobacteraceae bacterium
GTTGAATCTGCCAACCAGCGTCGTCATAACAGGAATTGAGAAGCAGGAGATTCTTGACCAGGCCTTTCAGGCCGCCAAAACGTTCCGACCCATGAATGAGCAGGAATTCGCCGCGCTGCTGGCGAAGACGCAACAGGTGGCCGCAACAGGTCAGTACGAACTATTCAAGGTTTCCTCGCATTTCGATGGGACGGCGCGTCACCCGGACTGGCTCGGGAGCGACGATCCCGCTGTGCAGAAACTCGCGCCGCAGCTTCCGGGTTAAGTCGATCGGGGCACCGCCTAGAATCGAAGTGACGATGTCCGTTCCCGAAACTCGATATGTGCCCTCCGGCAACTACGAAGAGGCATTGGTTCGCGCCGCGGACGAATGCGGAATTCAGAGTGAATATTGGGATGTGTTTCATAAACGCCATGAGCCATCTTTGGATGCGAAGAGGCGTATTCTGCAGGCACTGGGGTGGGACACATCCAGCCATGAATCGGTGGAACGTGAACGAAGGCGGCGGTTCGAATTGCAGGTATCTGAGGCGCTTCCGGCCACAGTGGTCCTAAGCGACCAGAGGAAAGCGGTTCCCGTAACCCTTCCGGAGCAAGAGACTGCGTCGCTTTGTTTCGAGGTCCTGGTTGAAGGCGGACAAGCTTTATCCGGCTCAGTGGAAACGTCGCAATTGCGGGTCGTGAGTCAAATGACCGGCGACACCGGCCGCTGGACTACGTATGAACTCGACCTTCCCGCGGAAACGCCCCTTGGCTACCATGTCCTTAACCTCACGATAAACGGCCGGTCAGCCGGGTACGGCAATGTGATCGTGTGCCCGGATCGCGCCTATGTCCCTGAACATTTCGCCGGGACGGGACGCATCGCCGGCTTCAACGTCGCTCTCTACGGGCTGCGTTCCAGCCGTAACTGGGGCTGCGGAGATTTTACGGATCTAAGGGCGTTGATTGAATGGGCCTGGAATGAAGTCGGCTTTGGTTTCGTCGGAGTGAATCCTCTACATGTTCTGCACAACCGCGTTCCCTTTAATACCAGTCCATACCTTCCGCTTTCCATCTTTTACAAAAACCCGATTTACTTGGATATCGAAGCTGTCCCTGAATTTAAAAGTTCGAAGCGCGCTCAATGCCTGCTCCAGTCGCCGGGTATTCAGCGTAAAATCAACGACCTGCGAGAGGCGGAATTCGTACAGTATCACGAAGTTGACCGTCTGAAACGCGTATTCCTCAAACTCCTGTATCGTGAATTTCGCCGCGAAAGGACACGCAATGCCGAGCGTGAACGTCTCTTCGCCGAATACTGCCGTCGTGAGGGCGATCTACTGGACAAGTATGCGCTTTATCGTGCCTTGGATGAGATTTTGCACAAGCAGAATCGCAATCGTTGGACTTGGCGCGACTGGCCCGACGAGTATCAATCGCCGCAATCGGATGCAGCGCAGCAGTTCGCACGCGATCATGCCCGATTACTCGAATTCCATAAATACGTTCAGTTTGTAATTGAGGAACAGGTTGCTACGGTACAGGGATATGCCAAACAGATCGGCATGCCCGTCGGACTCTATCACGACCTTGCGGTTGCCACCGATAGTTGCGGGTCGGATCTGTGGGCGCACAGAGACTTCTATGTTAATGGCTGTCGTGTCGGTGCGCCGCCGGATGATTTCTCGCCTAAGGGCCAGGATTGGAGCTTTCCCCCGCCCAATACACAGGCTCATCGCGATAGCGGGTACCGGCTTTACCGCGAAAGCATCCGGAAGATCGTTGAACATGGAGGAGCGCTGCGGATCGACCACGTCATGCGGCTGTTTCGCCTGTTTTGGATTCCACAAGGAATGGAAGCCTGGCAGGGCACGTACGTTCGCGACAACGCAACCGACCTCATGCGCATCCTCGCGCTCGAAAGCGTGCGCAGTAAGAACGTAATCATCGGTGAGGATCTTGGCACGGTGACCGACGAAATCCGCGACATGCTGGCCGCTTTCAGCATCCTTAGCTATCGCGTCTTCTATTTCGAAAAAGACGCACATAGCGGCTCCTTCAAACACAGCTACGAGTATCCCGAGCGGGCACTCGTATCGTCTACTACTCATGACCTGCCTACCCTTGCAGGCTTCTGGCAATTTCGCGACATCGAAGCGCGACGAGCGGCCGGTTTGGCGGACGAAACAGGCTACCGTAACCAGATCGAAGACCGAAAACGCGAGAAGCAGCGCATGCTGGATATGCTGCATTCGGAAAGCCTGCTTCCGCAGGAATATCCGCGGGATGCCGAACATGTTCCTGACCTCGACGGCAGCTTGCACAATGCAGTCATTGGATTTCTGGCCCAGGTGCCATCCAGGATTCTTCTGCTGAATCAGGAAGATTTCACAAAAGAAACCGAGCAGCAAAATCTGCCCGGCAGCACCGCGCAGTACCCGAACTGGCAGCGCAAAATGCGGGCAAAAATCGAAGACCTGCGCTCACCGGTATGGCAAGGCTATGCCAATATGTTCCGCGATCAACTGGCACGGAGCGGGCGCCGCTAAATCTCAAGGCGGTGGAGTTATACACTGCCAGCATGCGATATTTTTTGGGCGGTCTGATTCTAGCTTGCGCGCTTGGGCCTCTAGCCCTTTCTCAGAACAACGGAAACCCCTTTCTGGGGAGATGGGATTTCGACATAAAAACGCCGAGTGGCGTGGGCGCCAATTGGTTAGGTGTGAGCGATAAAGGCGGCACGCTGGAGGTCTGGTTTCAGCCGACCGGCGGTCATGTCTATCAAATCAAGGATTTTCACTTGGACGGCTCTCATCTGAGCTTCACTGCTGAACCGCCCTCGGCGCACCATCCTGCAATGACCTGGGAACTGAATGCCGCAGGCGGCAAATTGACCGGCACTCAAAAGCAAGGCGACCGCACTATGTCTCTCACCGGCGTGCGCGCGCCGGCGCTCAATCATCCTGAGCCCAAGGCATGGAGCCACCCGGTGGCTCTCTTTAACGGGAAAAACCTGGATGGCTGGGAACCGATCGGCAATGCTGCAAAAAGCCACTGGGTCGTCCAGGACGGTCTGCTTGTGAACGAGGCTCGCGGCGCCAACCTGCGCACCGTACGTACGTTTATGGATTACAAGCTGCACTTTGAAGTAAATTGTCCCGACGATGCGAACAGCGGTTTTTACCAGCGAGGGCGATATGAGCTTCAGCTCGAATACGAGAAAGCTGGTTCAGAACCGCCGGAACGTGGGATGGGCTCGATTTATGGAAGGCTCGCTCCAAGCAAAGAACTGCCGCGCACACCGGGCCAATGGGAGAGTTTCGATGTTACGCTTGTCGGCCGCACAATCACTGTCGCTCGCAATGGCGTCGTAACAATTGACCATAAGGAAATCGATGGCATCACGGGCGGAGCGTTGAATGCGGATGAAGGAGAACCGGGGCCGTTCTATATTCAGGGCGATCACACCGGCGGCCTGAAATTCCGCAACATCACCGTTGCGCTTCCAGAGAAATAGCTTTGCATTGATACGATAGGCGCTGATCGCTTGATGAAAACAAGATTCGCGTCTATCGTTTTTCTTTTCTGCTACACCGGTATCGCCTTCGCCCAACATAATCATTGGATCGGCACTTGGGCTGCGAGCCCATCGCCTCAGCTAGCCGGCGATGCGATGCACAAGGCACACCTCGATTTCGACAATCAGACTATTCGCGAAATCGTGCACATCAGCGTTGGAGGCAATACGCTGCGGGTGCGCCTCTCCAATGCTTACGGCAAGAGCACTGTTGAGGTTGGCTCAGCTCACATCGCGCTGCATGGCCAAGGAATGGCGATCATACCGGGTTCGGACCATGTACTCACGTTCGGCGGCAACTCGTCCGTTTCCATCCCGCCCGATGCGCCTGTTCTTAGCGACCCCGTGAAATTGAAAGCGCTCGCGGGCGCCGAACTTGTCATCAGCCTCTATCTCCCAAAGCCAACGGCCGGAGCGGGCATCCACTATGCGGCACAAGAAACGTCGTACATTGGAACCGGCGACCTTACCGCGGCAGCCTCTATCAACGAGCCCACAAATATTACTTCCTGGGTCTTCCTGACGGGCGTGGATGTCATGGCTTCCGAATCGGCAGGCACGGTTGTTGCATTTGGCGATTCCATCACGGATGGCGCTCGTTCGACAGTCGACGCGAATCACCGCTGGCCCGACACTCTTGCTGCTCGCTTGCTTGCCAGGCACGGGGCACGCGAGATTGCGGTCGTCGATGCCGGTATCGGCGGCAATCGCATTCTGCACGATGCATCAGCCAACATTGAGTTTGGCGTGAATGCTTTGGCGCGCTTCGATCGTGATGTTCTTTCGGAACCCGGCGTGAAATATGTCATAGTCCTCGAAGGCATCAATGACATCGGACATCCTCCTTCATCCGCACCGGCCTCGGAAACCGTCAGCGCAGAGCAAATTATTGGCGGCTTGAAACAACTGATCGCGCGCGCTCACACCCATGGGCTCAAAATCTTCGGCGCGACCCTGACCCCCTTTGAAGGCACCATTTATCAAGGCTATTACTCGCCAGAAAAGGACGTTAAGCGCGAAGCGGTGAACAAATGGATCCGCACCGCCAATGCATTCGACGGCGTCATTGATTTCGACAAAGCGATTCGCGACCCCAACAACGCCGGCCGCATGCTTCCCGCTTATGACGGCGGCGATCATTTGCATCCTGGGGATGCCGGCTATAAGGCCATGGGTGACGCGATTGATTTAGCACTCTTCAAGTAATCGGTGAAGCGACTACGGGAACAACTGGCGGATGTGTGCGTAAAGCCGGCAATCCCAGCAATTGAAATGCTCAATGGCCGCGCGGCCCGATTCGTATTTCTGTTTGCCCGAAAATCGTCCCTTATTTACGTTTTCCAACGCCGCGCGCGGTTTCCAGTGGAATCTTTGTTGCAGCGCAGTATAGGCTTCGCTGGCTCGCTCCTGATACCCGACAAAAGAAAAATCGGTTTCCAAATGGTAAACGGCGAGCGCGTAGACTTCTTCGTTGATCTGCCCCGGGGGCACGTCTTTCTCATCTATACCTGCGAAACAGCGGACCATCAGGTTATCGAGATTGACCGTGTCGCGGCGTTCCAGCATTTCGATCAGGGCGGCCGCTGAATCCATTTTTATTGCCGAGCCCCTATCCTGCTTTTCCAGAATGTACCGGTAGTGAGAGATCACTCTGGCGACCGGCTCGCGAACGATTGTCACGTATTTACATTCCTGTGGAAACAGATTGTGTACGCCGTACTGAAAATGGCCAATTACAAGGCGAAATCCACGGCGTTGTTCCTCGGGCAATAACTCGAGTTTGTACGTCAGCAGTCCAGGCGGATCAGGATACAGATAAGCGATTTCGGATTGCTTGTAGTTTTCTGCTATTACTTCGCGAAAGGCCGTTCCCGCTGTCTTAGCGATGTGCATGAACAGCACTGTCTCGATAGGCCGTGCGAAAGACGCAGGAGCGGAAGCAATCAGAGGTGAATTGGGCAGCAATCGCCCGTCGGAAAACTTCGCGTCAATGCGCTGCTTAGGCACGCAAAACCGGTTCAGATCGAAATAAAAGGCATGCTTTCCAACGTCGGGCCGGTACTGAACCGGAAGGACCTCGGCAATGGGGCGATTCTCCACGCAAAGCGTGAGCTTAGGCGCAATTGACGGTTCTTTGGGATTCACCGCCCAGCCATAAAGTTCACCGTCGATACAACCGTCAAGCCGTCCTAAGAGGATATTTTTCTTTTGTGGCAGCGCGGCTTTTTCTAAAAGCGGATATAGCAAGAGCTTGATCTTCTGATCGCGTCCAGTGCTTTTCACATACAAAGCGGCAATACAAACAATCAATGCGGCGCAACCAACAAAAATAGGAAGCAGATGCGGCACTTCGAACGTCGCCGCGCCGAATAGAGTTGCACTAATCAGAACGGCGCAGATCGCGACTATATAGCGGCGATATTGTGGAAACTGAGCCGCGCGCGTGAGCAAGCGGTTTATTTATCGGGCGACCAAGCCGGCATTCCATGCTCGGCTGCATCCGCATTGTAACCGACGAACTGTTCGAGAATGACGTTGCCTTTGTAATTCATCTCTTGATGAATTCCGATCGAGGACGAATAATAAACCGAAGCTGTCGTTTGTTTTAGTTGTTGGAAAAATTTCTCGGGCTCGGTCTTTGGATGCTCATCGTCTTTACAAATTTTCCGCAGCAGCGCTATCTGCTGGTCCTGCGTAGTTTTCATAAAGGGCTGGTTGTGCATCGTATCCGATAGTTTGTTAATGGCGGCGAGCCCTTTGCGCCAGGAGTCTTTATCTTCCGATAGAAATGCCTCGGCCACACTTTTATCGATATACGGCGCTACTCCCGCGGCGTGCGCTCCAGGAGAGTGATCGTCAGTTGGAATGATGAGATCCGTTAACGTATCCAGCATGGCGAACTCGTCCTTCGTGAAGAAGAGCGGGGCACCCGTTTCTGCTGCCGGAAGCTGCAATGCAGTCGCAAAGCCAGCGGCCGTGATTATTTTGATGACATCACGCCGGTTCAGACTCGCTTCCATCAGATCTCTCCTTTCTGAAGCTGGTCGGCCAGATTATCGCAAGAGCGCCAGCAGAGTGCCATGATCGTCCAGGTCGGGTTCTGGCAAGAGGCATTCACGTGCGTGCTGCCGTCCACAACCAGCAGATTCTTGACATCATGACATTGCTGGAACTGATTCACAACCGAAGTTTTCGGGTCGTTGCCCATGCGCGAGGTTCCCAGCTCGTGAATGGACCAGCCCTCCGGTAAGGGCTTATCGGAAACCGAGGTGATCTCGAACTTGGCCGCCTCAAACATCTCGCGCGCGGTTTTGGCCATGTCTTCGCACATTTTCTTCTCGTTCTCGCCGAATCGATAGTTGAAGCGGAGAACGGGAATCCCCCATGCATCCTTCAGGTTGGGATCGATTTCAACCTGGTTTTCATAGCGCGCCAAGACTTCGCCGAAACCGCCCATTTCGATCGTCGCCCCGGCATACTCACGTACTTTCTTTTTGTACTCTTCGCCGAAGCCAGGCGTCGTGTAAGCCGTGCCAGGCGTCATGCCGCATCCAGCGCCCCCTTCGAAGCCGTATCCGCGAAGAAAATCAACCTGATGCTTGTTCAAATTGCGAAAACGCGGAACGTAGAAGCCGCCGGGACGCCCATCGTCGAGCGTACGTGATTTCCCGACCAAATCCGGCATAAATCCGCCGACGGATGGCCCCATCACGTGTTCGCAGAAGTTATGTCCTACATGTCCGCTGGAGTTGGCAATACCATTCGGATAGAGACTCGATTTTGATAGCAGCATGAGCCGCGCCGATTCCAGTGTGGAAGCAGCCAGCAGAACCGCTTTTGCCTTTACCTGATAGCTCTTCTTGGTCTCACTATCGAGAAACGAGACACCTGTCGCCTTTCCGGTGTTCTTATCAACCGTTACTTCATAAACGGTGGAGTTCGGGCGCAGCGTCAGGTTGCCTGTATCCATCGCCGGACGAATCAGGCCCGTCGGTGAATCGAACGCTGCGTGGATATCGCAACCGCCCACATGCCGGTTGCATGCGCCACGCCCATAACAATGGCTTCGATATTTATTGTGTTTCAGTGTGTCAGTGGCGACGCCCGCTCGATAAGGCGTCAAACAACGATCCATACCCTTCAGCGTTTCGCGAAGGTGCAGGGCTGAATAATTCAGCTTCAGCGGCCGCATGAACTGCCCGTCGGGCATTTCCGGCCGGCCTTCCCGGAAGCCGGATACACCGAGATAGCGATCGACTCGATCGTAATAGGGGGCGACATCGACATAAGAGATGGGCCAGTTCTCGCCGTAACCGTCGTGGTCCTTCGCTTTGAAATCATAGTCGGATAGCCGCAGAGCGAGGCGTCCCCAAATGTTCGTCTTACCGCCCACTACGCGTGATCGGACCCAGGCGTAACGAGTCCCCGAATATGGGTTCTCTTTTTCATCCACTACCAGCGTCTTGCTGTAATCGGAGCCTCCCCATTGTTGGACATAGGATGTGACCTTTTTATATGGCGAGTTCTGCGCGTAAGGCGACTGCCGGAAGGTGTATTCCCGAGCGCTGAGCGCGTGATAATCCGGCGGCATTTTGCCACGACGGGGATGATCGTAAGGCCACTCCATGGAATGCAAAATTTTGCTCGTGTCCTGATATTTGCCGGCCTCAAGCAGCAAGACCTTCAGACCATGCGAGGTGAGTACGTGCGCAGCCATACCACCTGCCGCGCCGGAGCCGACGACCACGGCATCGTAAGTGGTCTTTAGATCGACTTCGGAATTGTTTGTGCTGGGGAATTGAAGAAGCATCCGTGGTCCTGTTATGAATTGTATGCCTACGGCAGCGGTGAAGCTCAGTCGCCTTGGGTTGCCGGCACTACAGGCCGCAAGACGTAAGGCCGTTTTGCCTACTTAGTTTTATCGTTGTCGCGTTGGCGATTTCGAACCGCGATTAAGGAAATTTGTTCGACTTCCGGATAGATGCCTTCAGGCGTCGGAGTGCGATCCACCGGCTTCACCTGCTGAATGGTTGTGCGCGCCGGAGGAAGTTTGAAATATTTGGCGTAGATCTTATTCATGGCCTGAAACTCGTCAGTGTTGTCCAAATAGACATTCGTCGCTACCACGGACTGCCAATCCAAGCCGGCCTCTTCCAGGTTGTCGAGCAGATTTCGCATTGTCTGCCGGAGCTGCTGATCGATGCGTTCGACAAATACACCGCCGTTTGGCCCCGGGATGAAGCCGCTTTTAGCGGAGCAATAAAGCGTATCTCCCGCAAATACGCAAGGGCTTGCCGTAGGGCTCGGCGCCATATTTTTGGGCCGGACGGCCTGACGGCTCGAGAGATCGCGAACAGCGATACCAGTGAACTCTATTTGAGCGTTATCGGGTAAACTCTCCACTTTGATCGTCGCTCGCGCAGGCGTGTTTCCAAATTCGAAGTGCTGGGCGTAGATATGATTCATGGCCTTCATCGGAATGCCGCTAGTGAGATACGGATTCACAAAAACCATATTTTTCATATCCAGCCCAGCGGCGCTAACCACCTTTTGCATGCCATCCAGCGCGAGGGTCACCTGTTCTGCAGGATCGCGCGGTATCGCGCCCGTCTTCAGGTCGCGCCCGCGCATAGCCGATATGAACAGTTGATCTTTCGTAAGAACTCCTGGTGACGCTGGCTCGTCCCAATGAACGTCAGAGAGAATTACGGGCTTTTTATCCTTGAGATCTCGAATCGCGATGGCATTGATTTCGATCGGCGTATTTAGCAGCCTCGCAACGCCCAGAGCCGCCCGAGCGGGTGGATCATGCGGGAAGTACTTCGAGAACGCACGATTTACAGCGTCCATGGTTTGGACGTTCTCCAGGTAAACCTGCATGTAAACAACATTTTCAAGCGTCAGACCCGCGGCGCGGACGACAGATTGAACATTTTTGATGGCCTGTTCGGCTTGACTCTCCGCATCCGAGGCAAGCTTTCCGTCCGCGTCGTGTGCTCCCTGCCCAGAAACATACAAGTAGTCGCCGACGAGCACGCCGGGACTATAAGGGCCAGCCGGTTTAGGGGCGTTTTGCGGAAACACCGCCCTAATCTGTGCTTGAGCGAATGACGTCTGGGCAGCAATGATCAGTACTAGAAGGAGTCTTCTGCGCATGTTGGCATTCCATCTTAACGAACTGCTCCGGAACAAACCGCTTGCTCACGCGCGCGGCTTTGTAAGCCGTCGCAAGCAATAGGAGGGCTTTCCGAGCCACGACCGCAAGGGAGTGGTCAGGTCACGCGATAGGTCATTAGATAAGCATCCGGCGGGCGGTTCCGCGCGCTGCTTCGGCACTATCCGCGCGAACCAGCACTCCGTACGCGGCCAACCCCAACAACAGTACGCCGAGGATAGCCCAGCCCGCGGCCTCGTAGTTCCCAGTCTTTTGCTTCAACCACCCCGTAATGAGCGAAGCGAAAATACCCGAGACGTTTGATGCGAAGTTTTGGATGCCGATCATCCGGCCAATTATGCCGGCCGGGAAAATAGTCTGCGTAAGAGCCCAGTAGTTCGCGGTGGTTAGCCCCAAGCCGGTTAACGAGAACACGGCGAAAAAAAGAGCCAGATCGTTCGACTTGGATAGCATACCGATG
>DAISJE010000111.1:0-10162 GCA_036821665.1 Bryobacteraceae bacterium
ATCGTCATGCTTCACGCCCGTACGGCGGCAGGAGCACGCCTTGAAGTTCTGGAAGCCAGCGTGCAAGAACAATGGCTCCGACCTTACAATCCAGTGCCGAAGTCTGCATGCTAAACAAGACATTAACATCCGCCCGGTACGAGGTTAGCGACATAGGGTATCAATCGATGACAGCCGAGGCGGTGTATGCCGGTGATCCATCACGCGGAACGGAAGCTGTGAACGTCCTGAGCATTGATGTTGAAGATTATTTTCATCCCAGCGAGCTAGGTGGCAATGTAAAGAATTGGACCACCCATACCTCCAGAGTGGACGTAGGTGTCAATTTCTTGCTCGAAATCCTGGCAGAGCGGCAAATCAGGGCAACATTCTTTGTTTTGGGTTGGATTGCAACATATCATCCGCGACTGGTCCGTCGGATTGCCGATGCCGGCCATGAAATCGGTTGCCACAGTAATTTGCATCGGCTCGTATACAAGCTAAGTCCTGAGGAATTTCGACAAGATACGCTGGACGCCGTCAAGGCCATAGAAGATGCCTCTGGAGTGACGCCGCGCATGTATCGCGCCCCTAGTTATTCGGTAACACGAAAAAGCTTATGGGCCCTGGAAATACTGGCATCTTGCGGTTTTACGCACGATTCGAGCATTTACCCGATTGCCCATGATCGCTACGGCATTCCGCGGTTTCCGAGGCATGCTTCTTATATCGATACTGCGGCCGGGGGAATACTGGAAGTTCCGGTAGCAACGGTACGTCTCGGCCGCCAAGTGGTGCCGGTGGGCGGCGGTGCGTACATGCGATTATTTCCTTATCGCTACATCGCAGCCGGCGTGCGACGCATCAACCATCAGGAGAAGCAGCCGGCATGCTTGTACTTTCACCCCTGGGAACTGGATCCGGATCAGCCTCGCCTCGCCAAAAATGTGATTTCGCGTCTCCGGACCTATTCCGGATTGCAGGGTATGTGCGCCAAAATGAGGCGCCTTCTGCATGAGTTTCACTTTTCTACGTTGACGGAGGTTTTTCCGATTCCTGAGGTATTACCGATCGTAGAAGTGCCTGCTGCCGACTCAAGGAGCGGCCGCGGGCTGTACCCTAGCCCGAGACAGGTTACACTCGAGCCGGTCTCTTACTATGGAGCCGATATGACCAGAACATGCGATTAAGAGAAGCATCTCTGGCACCGGAATGTATCCCGTAAATGGGGACAGCTTCTTGACGATTTGCATCTGGAAGAGGAGTATCCCGGAATAGAAAGAAGCCGACAAAAGATCAAATCAGCGCCTCCGGGAGGCGCTTACCGGAAAAGAAACCCGCTACTGAATTTGGCCTCTTCCTTGCTTCATTTGAAATCGTCAACAACATGTTGACGAGGATCAACCCTGAATGCCTTCAGCAACGAAACCGCAGCCTCAATCTTCAAAACTGCCACCACTCTCGATTGTGAGAATGTTATGGAAGCGTCGATGGCTCGCGCTCGTTTGCTGGCTGATAGCCTCGGCGGCTTCGGTCATTGTTGTCCGGGAGCTCCCGTCGATTTATCAATCCGAAGCAATCGTTCTAGTCGATTCTCAGAAGATTCCGGAGAACTTTGTCAGCTCGACGGTAAATGGAGATGTTGCGGACCGGCTCGCACTGATTAGCCAAGATATTATGAGCAGCTCTCGGCTGCTCGAAATCATCAACTCCTACGGTCTTTATCAAAAAGAGCGACAGACACACACGCAGCAGGAAATTCTGCAGCGCATGCACAGCGACATTTCGATCAGCGTCGAAAAAAGCTGGACCGGCGGGCGGATGCAGGCGTTCCGATTGGGATATCAGGGCAGCGACCCTCGCGTGGTCACCGAAGTCACCAATCGACTTGCAGGCTTATATGTAGCGGAAAATACACGCTCACGTGAAACCCAAGCAGAGGGAACCGTCGCATTTTTGCGAAATCAGTTAGCAGAAGCAAAGAAAAGTCTCGACGGGCAGGAAAGTAAAGTTGCCCGCTTCAAACAAGAGCACAACGGCGTTCTTCCCCAACAGGAAAATTCTCTCTTGAGCGCTTTGAGCAGCGCCCGCGTGGAACTCCAGGGCGTGCAGGATGCTCTCAACCGGAGCCACGAAAACAAAGTGTCCCTCGAGTCTTCTCTTTCGGCCGCGCAGTCTGCCGAGGCCGCTCTTATAAGAAGTCTGCGCCCCAATGCCAAGAATTCCGCTCCGTCGGTCGCGAGCCTAAGTGACGAACCGAAAACGCAATCTCAGGTTTTAGAAGAGAAGCTTCGTAACCTCAGGCTTCGTTACACAGACGATTACCCGGAGGTGCAAGCGCTCGAACGAGAGATTAGAGACGCTAAACGGCAGGAATTGGAGCAGGCCGCACAAATGGCGCGTGTGATGGCAGCTACGACATCCGCTGGCTCTCACACATCTAATAACGATCCGCCAATGTTACTTGTCACGCCGGAGCTCGTGCGTGCGCGCGAGCATATCACAACCATTAAGGGTCAGATCAATGTAAACGTGCGCGAAATCGCAACGTTGGAAAAAAGGCGTCAGAATTTGTCGACGCAGATAGAGGATTACGAAGCCAGAATCAATAAGCTGCCACTCGTAGAACAGGAGATGGCCTCGCTAAATCGCGATTACAACGAATCTGCCAACAATTACAATTCTCTGCTGCAAAAAGAGTTGGCCGCCGACATGGCGACCGACATGGAGCGCTCGAAGAATTCGGAACGATTTAAAATTGTCGATGCTGCGCGCATTCCCCAGAAACCAATTAAACCGAAGCGCGCGGTTCTCGCCTCAGTCGGCAGCCTAGGAGGCCTAGCGTTGGGCTTAGTGCTGGGATTTGGACTGGAGTTTCGAAAGCAAAGCTTCCTGGGTGAGTGGGAATTACCGTCCGGCACAGTCGTTTTAGGGCGCGTTCCGAAGATTAAGATGCTGTCGTCCGTAGCGGGAGTCAGTACGTTACTGTTCCTATTTACTTGTATGGCGTCTCTCTATCCGACGTTGTAGACATATTGGAGAGCATCGTTTCATGTATTTGCAGCATTTTGGCCTCGAAAAGAGCCCTTTTTCATTAACTCCGGATCCGCGATTTCTTTTTTTGACGCCCCGGCATCGCGAAGCATTAGCGGCGCTGTTGTTCGCGGTTACGGAGCGTAAAGGCTTTATGGTCATGACCGGGGATGCAGGTACGGGCAAGACGACGCTTGTAAGAAAGCTCCTTTTATCGATTCCTTCAACTTGCGCTCAATTCAGCGTGATCGTCAATCCCGCTCTTAACCGTTCGGAGTTTCTCGAATGTCTATTGATGGATTTTGGCGTAGAGAATGTGCCCGCCAGCAAGGCGCTCCGTTTGGCCTTGTTAAAAAAGTTTCTTTTACGTGCACACAGTGAGGGCAGAACCTCTGTTCTTGTAATTGACGAAGCTCATCTGTTGACCGCGGAGCTGACTGACGAAATTCGCCTTCTCTCAAATTTCGAGACATCTGAGCAAAAGCTTCTGCAAATTATTCTCGCCGGGCAAAACGAGCTGAATGCAGTGCTAAATCTTGAATCGATGCGTCAGGTAAAACAGCGCGTCGCCATTCGAATGCATATTGACCCGCTGCCGGCTCCTGAGGTGAAGCGCTACCTTCAAACTCGATGGGCGCGAGCTTCGGCGCGGCAGCCATTGCCGTTTTCGGACGATGCCATCGAACTGGCGGCACAATGCTCCGGCGGGATACCGCGCGTGATTAATGTTATATGCGACGCTGCTCTGGTTAACGCGTATGGGTCGGGGCTCGTATCAATCGGGCCCAAGCAAATCCAAGAAGTGATAAACGATTTACAGCTCTCGGCACCGGTATGGGCAAAGAAACCGGAGATTTCAGTAGGACCTGAACTTCCGGCGGTTCCGGTGGCCTCAACTGTATCCAGGCCTGAGATCCCGAAGCTCGAGCACCCTAATCTGGCCGGCACAGGCCTGAAATCGCTCGAACGATACATTCCGGAAAAATCTAAGACTCCACGACTATTTAGAATTGCGAGCTGGTTTGGGACAACGCAAACTGTGACAAAATGAGCAAAATTTTTGATGCAATCAAAAGAGATAACGTTCTCGACCTGAGTGATATCTGCGATGCCGAGCCTGAACAGGCGCCGGCTCCGCAACGTGAGTCCGGACGTCCCGCGTTGAGCGTCGTTGAAGTCAATGCGCCGGCGCCTGCACCTACCCGCACGGCTCCGTTACGCGTATCGGCGCTATCGCCCATTTTTCCGTTCGATGAAGCTCACTATGCGGCGGCGGAACAGTATCGGATTATCAGAACCAAGATTTTGCATCATCCGAAAAAGCCGCGCCTTATCATTACTTCCAGCGCCTGCAGCGGCGACGGCAAAACTGTTACATCAATAAATATTGCCGCATCTTTGGCGCTCAAAGATGAACTCTCCGTTTTGCTTGTGGATGCCGATTTACGGCGCCCACGGGTTGCCGAGGCACTCGGTATCCCAACGACGCCAGGCCTTAGCGAAGTTTTGTCGGGCAAACTGGACCTCGAAGCCGCACTCCTGACCACGGAACAGTTTCCAAATCTGTCTATTCTTGCTTCCGGCGAACTGACGGAAAACGCGGCTGAATTGCTCGACTCGGATCGCTTTCGTTCATTTATCGAGGAGGTGCGCCGGCGGTTTTCGATCGTCATCTTCGATGCCACTCCGGTTGCAACGGTAGCCGATTACGAACTTCTGCAACATATCTGCGATGGAGTGGTGATCGTTATTCGGCCCGAGCACACAGAACGTAACCGTTGCACCAAGGTTCTGGATTTGATTCCAAAGGAAAAGCTACTAGGCGTTGTTTTGAATTGCGTTGAGGATTGGTGGCTCTGGAAAACACCAGCCTATGATTACTACCGAAGAGTTTCCTCCGAACGCGCGGTTCCGGCTTAGCGATCACGCAACAGATGAGCGATGAAGCGGGGTTAAAGGGAGAGCAATGTACCCAAATCTAAAGTTCCAGATATGGCGCTCGGGGATGCGCCAAAACCGGCTAGCGCAGATTCTGGAGTTGGATGAAACAACTTTGAGCCGGATCGTGAATGGCTTTCGGAAGCCTGGCCCTGAAATAAAAGCCAAAATTGCCGCTGCATTGGGAAGCGATGAGCGCTGGCTGTTTGAAGAAGCAGATCAACGATTGGATGGAAATTCGGGAATCCTAGTACCGAAAATCTAATCGTTCCAAATTCCAATCTGGCCCGCACGAGCCGCGGCGAAGCGCCACCTATCCAACCACAAAGAAGTGCCCGGAATGCCTCAGTAAAGTGCCTATCGCAGCCCGCTGGTGCGCTTTCTGCACATCGCTCTTGGCCCGCTAAGCTCAACAATCCAGGCTTGTCTTATTTACGTTTTTTATATTTTTATTCTCTTGCATAAAAATTACTTCTAGGCTAACCTTAACTTCAGAGATGGTGAACGAAGCCTGACCGGGTCAGTTAGCCGTCGTATCCGTGAGATGAATCCGCTTCTAAAGATCGTTCCGCTCGTTGTGGTGGTCCTTAACACCGCCTAAGCGAGCCTCACGAGGTGAATTCGGGGCCACTGGCGGGATATCAAACCAGCCAAGTGGCCCTTTTCATTTGGACCCCTTAGAAAGGCGCGTCAGCGTCCCATCTAGCGATCAGGAGTGTTTTACCGAATCATGTCGAATCTGACCTCACCATCAAATCTTCTTTCGGGCGCCAAGATCCTGCTGAACTGTCTGGACCAGGAAAAGGTCGAGTGCATCTTTGGTTACCCAGGCGGAGTAACACTTCCGCTTTACGACGCGCTTTATGACTCTCCCATCCGGCATGTTTTGGTACGGCATGAACAGAACGCAGCTTTTGCGGCTCAGGGATATGCAAGAAGCACCGGAAAGGTTGGGGTTTGTTGTGCGACTTCCGGACCTGGTGCGACAAATCTTGTAACTGGCCTGGTAGACGCCATGATGGATTCGATTCCGATCGTCGCACTCACCGGCCAGGTTTCGACCAAGTTGATGGGCAGTGATGCGTTTCAGGAAGCGGACACCTTTGGCATAACGCGATCTGCCACGAAACACAATTTTCTAGTCAAGAACATCAGCGAATTGCCGCAGGTGATTCATGAAGCCTTCTATATTGCGGCTTCGGGCCGGCCCGGCCCCGTGCTGGTAGACATTACAAAGGATGTGTTCCAGGGTCAAGCCCATTACACGCCAGTGACCGAGATTCATCTACCCGGATACAAGGTTTATAGCGAAGGTCACAGCGGACAGATCCGGCGCGCCGCGCAGATGATTTGGGAAGCGGAGCGGCCATTTGTTTACGCGGGTGGGGGCATCGTTTCGGCAAATGCCAGCGCGGAGCTACGCGCGTTGGTGGAACTCGTCGACTGCCCGGCGGTCTGCACGTTGATGGGACTGGGCGGTCTACCGGCCGAGCATCCGAATTTCATTAGCATGCCCGGCATGCACGGCAGTTATGCCGCCAATATGGGCATGACGAATACGGACCTGATCATTGCGCTCGGGGTCCGGTTCGACGATCGCGTCACCGGACGCTTAGCGGCTTTCGCGCCGCACGCGAAGGTGATTCATGTCGATCTCGATCCGGCAGAGATCGGGAAAAATCGTAATGCGGACCTACCCATTGTCGGCGATGTCAAGCGCGTTCTTCCGAAACTGACGGCTGAACTTACCGAACTCGCTGCGACGATGAAGGCGAAAAACTCAGCGGCCAGGCAGGCTTGGTGGAGACAGATCCGCGAGTGGAAAGAAGAACATCCATTACAAGCCGAAATTTCCGACCGGGAAATCAAACCCCAACATCTGATGTCGGAGATTGACCGGCTCTCGGGCGGCCGAGCCATTGTAGCCAGCGATGTGGGTCAGCACCAGATGTGGGCGGCGCAGCTGATTCGGTTTAATGAGCCGCGGCTGTGGCTCAACTCCGGTGGCCTCGGATCGATGGGATTCGGCTTACCGGCGGCGATCGGAGCGCAGTTCGCCAGACCGGACAAACTAGTATTCGCCATTGTGGGCGACGGTGGGTTTCAGATGTCCATTCCGGAACTTGCTACGATCGTCAACCATGCGCTGCCGGTCAAGATCATCGTGATGAATAACGGATATCTCGGCATGATCCGGCAATGGCAGGAGCTGTTTTATAACAACCGACTGAGTCAAGCGGAACTGACTTCCTTTCCGGATGTTGAAAAGCTGGCAGGCGCCTATGGATTCAAAGGGCAGACCGTGGAGACTGCTGGAAATCTGCGAACCGCGCTGCAGGAAGCGGTTTCAGAGCCAGGTCCATATCTACTGAACGTGAAGGTCTCATCGTTTGAAAATGTGTTTCCGATGGTGCCCGCTGGCGGAGCCATTAACGAAATGGTTCTGCGTCCACCTCAGCCGGTAGAAGTGTAGAGCCGGAGGATTTCATTCGATGCAACAAATCATTTCGCTTCTTATGGAAAACAAGCCAGGAGCGCTGATGCGCGTGACAGGCTTATTGAGTCAACGCGGCTACAACATTGAGAGTCTGACAGTAGCGCGAACGCTTGATCCGACGCTCTCGAGGATGACAATCACCGTGGATGTCGAACCAAATATCCGGGCGCAGGTAATCAAGCAAATGAACAAGTTGATCAATGTTCTACAGGCCACCGATGTCACTAATGGCCCAGCGGTGAATCGCGAACTGGTGCTGATCCGGGTTCGGACGAATCAACAGAGTCGGGCTGCAGTCCTAAAAGAGGCGGAAATTTTTCAGGCGCGCGTCGTCGATTCCACGGTTGAAGGCTTCGTACTGGAAGCTACCGGCGATTCTGAAAAATTGGATGAGTTCATCGACGTCATGAACAGTTACGGTGAGAGTGAAATAACCCGCTCGGGCATGGTGTCTATGTCGCTCGATAACCGAAAGCTGCGGCTTTCACCACCCATTCCAAGAGGTGCCGCGCCCGAAGAAGTGCTCGAGTTTCAAGGCGCCGACTAAGCCGGCCGCTATCATTCAACAACTAATAAAGGATAGTTCATGCCAAAAAGATTTTACGAAAAGGACGGCAGCCTTGCTCCGCTGCTGCAGAAGACAATTGCCATCATTGGCTACGGCAGCCAAGGGCATGCCCACGCATTGAATCTACGCGATTCCGGTCTGAAGGTGGTTGTGGGTCTTTACCCCGGAAGTAAGAGCGCCGATAAGGCGAAAGCGGCAGGACTTCCGGTCCTTACCGTTTCGGAAGCCGCAAAGGCGGCCGATGTTGTGATGATTCTCTTGCCGGATCACGTGCAGGGTGATGTCTACCGGAACGACATTGCACCGCATATGTCAAAAAACAAAACGTTGATGTTCGCTCACGGCTTTAATATTCATTTTGGCGAGATCAAGCCACCGGCCGATATCGATGTTTCCATGATTGCTCCGAAAGCTCCCGGGCATCGCGTGCGCGAGCTATTCGTAGAAGGGGTCGGTGTTCCGGCGCTCGTCGCTATTGCTCAGGATGCATCAGGGCACGCACTTGAAAACGCGCTGGCATATGCGTTTGCTCTGGGCTGTCTAAAGGCTGGAGTGATTGAAACCACCTTCAAAGAGGAAACGGAGAGCGATCTCTTCGGCGAACAGGCAGTGCTGTGTGGGGGTGTCAGCGAGCTGATCCGTGCGGGATTTGAAACACTGACGCAGGCAGGCTACGCACCAGAGATCGCATATTTCGAGTGCCTTCACGAATTGAAGTTGATTGTCGATCTTATCTATGAAGGCGGCCTTGGCTATATGCGTTACTCTGTTTCCGATACGGCAGAGTATGGCGACTATACGCGCGGCCCGCGGATCGTTACCGAACAGACTCGCGCAGAGATGAAAAAGATCTTGAGCGAGATCCAGTCTGGCGAGTTCGCACGAACGTGGCTGGCTGAAAACCGCAATGGCCGGAAGAAGTTTCTCGCCATGCGGGAAGGGGCAAAAGATCAGCCAATCGAGCGTGTCGGAGCCGAACTCCGATCGATGATGACGTTTCTTAAGAAACGAAAAGAAGCGGGCGTTCCGGAAGAAGCGGCGGTGGGCGCGTAGGCGTCCACCCAATCAGTTTGTAAAATCGATCCGTCGATATACTTCCGAGAGAGGAAGCGAAGCGTTAATGGACTGCAGTTCAACAACGTCTTCCAGTTTCCCGAATTCTGTTAAAATCCACTCCCCCGCGTTCCCGCGAATGTGCCGCTCAAGATGAATTTCATCCTGGGCCACTGTGACGTACTCTTTCAATGAGGACAGCATTCGATAGTACTGGAACTTCTGTCCCCGATCATAGTTCTTGGTCGAATCGGACAGGACTTCAACGATTACCACCGGATTCACGATTGTGTCGTTGTGCTTGTCTATTGTGACCGGGTCGCCGCAGACAACCATCACATCCGGATATGTGTACATTCCTGCTGGGTTAACCGCCAAACGCAAGTCGGTTGAGAAGACGTTGCAATTTCTGGTGCGAAGTTGCGCGCCGATTTCGAGGACCAAATTGCTGATGATTATTGCATGCCTAATGCTCGCCCCGGCCATCGCGAAGGTCTCTCCGCGTACGTACTCGCTTCTCGTCTCCGCCTCACGTTCGCGCTCGAGGTACTCTTCCGGACTAATATAGTTCGCGGGAACGGTCGCCATTAGTTTTATCTTACAGGTCTATGCGCTTCTCGCGGTGCCTGCTCAGGTACCAGCACGGGCTATCGCCGGCATGAGGAAAGAGCGAATGAACGCAGGTCTCGTCCTGCGGATCATCAAATAAGAACTCGGTCTTGTGATCTTTTTGCGGAACGGCATAATAGGGCCGGACGCTGACTGTACCGAAAGGATTGTGATTTGTCGCGATCCGGAAGCGCAAGAAAGCGTAATCGACGACGTAGACAGTTGCGGTCGCCAGCACCATACCGATAAAAACGCGCTTTATCAGCTCGCCGAGGATTTGACGTCCGGTGCGTTGTCGCGCAATTGCGGGCTTAGCCATTCAAGATTATTTTTATTCAATACACCCGGATACGATCATCTTAAATCGTCTTCGGGGGGCGGTTGGGACGCAATCCGTTTGCCGCAAATGAAAGACCTCTTCGTGAACGCGCCCAAGTGGCCGCCCCCAGGTCCGTCCTCGGCTACCGCGCCCGGTAATCCGGCAA
>DAISJE010000112.1:0-10159 GCA_036821665.1 Bryobacteraceae bacterium
CATGCTGTTTGGGCCATTACGCGAGGAATTAGGAAGGCAGCTGACCCCCTGGTCGCGAGCACGCGTGGATTTGGTTCCGGCCCAATTGGGAGATGACAGTATTTTGTGGGGTGCGCTTGCGTTAACGAAGGTTGGCGAGAACCGCGGCTAATTTGCCGGCACGGCTTCGAGAACCTTTAGCCGTGCAAACGTCTGTTTCGCCAATTCCGGCTTGCCGAGTTTTTGATACAGACGCGCCAATTGATAGTAAGGACTCGGCTCTAGTGGCCGTAGGTTGATGGAACGTTCCAGAGCAGTTACCGCTTCCTGGCTACGATTTGTTGCAGCATACACTTTTCCGCACAAATAGAACACATCGGGATCGGCCGGCGCAGCCTTTTCCGCCATAGCAAGCTCATCCAGCACCTTCGGGTAATCGACAGGAGTGGCGTTCAGCATCGCGCGTGCGGTCAGAACGTGGATCATCGGATAGTCCGGTTTGTGGCGAGCGAGGTCGCGTAACGCTGCGAGCTCTTGCGCCGAATTTCCCATCTTGCGCGATGCGTCGGCGATGCTGAGATAGGCCTGATCCTGATCCGGAGCCTGCCGTAAAAGCTCGTGCAAAATATCAATGCCTTCCCGATACTTCTCAATTCGGATCAGATCGGCTCCGAGCGGCAAAAGAAAAGCGGTTGAGGCCGGAATATTCTTGCGGCCTTGTTCCAAAACGTTTACGGCGTCGCCATATTTCTGGGCTTGTTCAAACAAATCGGCAAGGGCCAAGTACGAGTTCTCGCGCAACGGATCAAGCTGAATCGCCTGCTGCAAATGAGCAATGGCCTCGTCGCGCTGACCGGCGCTCTCATAACTGAGGCCGGCGATACCGGCGGCGGATGCCCGTACTGTAGACGAGATGTCGTTTTGCTTCTCAATCGCCAAAGCGTTGCGAATCGCATCCCGATACGCGCCCACCGTGTTCTCCAGCGCCGCAAGCTGGACCTTCGAATCGGCATCGGTGCTGCCGGCCTGCTGAGCGCGCAAAGATTCCGCGAGTGCCAGCACGATCAGCTTTTTTTCAGCGAGAAAGCGGGCGAGCAAGGCGTGTAATTGAGCATCATGCGGAAAGCGAGCCGCCTCTTCGCGAAGATCGGCCTTTAGCGACTCGATATCGTTCAGCGACACGTCGACTCGTATTTCCATAACCAGCGGCAAAGGACTCGTCGGCTGAATATGGTCGGCTTTGCGCAGCGATTCGCGTGCCTGAAGATAATCGCCGGAAGCCGCCTGCGCAACGCCAAGACCGTACAAACCGCGCGGGCTCTCCGGCGCCAGACACACAGCTTCGCGATAGAGACGCACGGCCTCGCTGAATGCCTTCTGTTGCATGGCTGCCTGGGCTTGCGAATCCAGATCATGGAAGCGAGAGAGCCGTTCTTGCGGGCTTAAGTTCGGCTGAGCGCAGTCCTGGCCGAAAAGAGTTGCAGCCAGCGCGAGTAGGCTAATGGACGCTGATATGAATCGGCACACACCAATTAAGTTCATAAGCGTCCTTGCGAGCCGGGTCGCGTTCCACAGGCTGGCGATTTCCATGCTGATCTCCGGCGCGGCTCATCAAAACGTATTCTCCGGGTCTCGCTTGCCACGAATAACTCCACTTCACCCAGCTATGAGGGCTGGCTTGTTTTTGAAGACTTGCCGCATTCCAACTTTTTCCCGCGTCCATGCTGAACGCGACTTCACGAATGTTCCCCGCTCCTGTCCACGCGAATCCCCAAACCGAATAGTGGCCAGCAGGCAGTTTGAGCCCGTTACTTGGCCAGGCGATCGAGGACTTCACTTGAACGGCGGAAACCGGCGTGACCTGAAGTTTATCGCCGGCGCGTACATCACGGCGGTAGAGCCGGTCCATTCCGGTACGCTGAAAATCGGGTTGCTGGTCCTGGGTATTTAGGACGATGATTCGCCGCAGCCACTTCACCGAATCCATTCCATACCAGCCGGGAAATAGGGCACGCGCCGGAAAGCCGTGACGCTTGGGCAACAAAAGATCATTCAGCTTGAAAGCGATAAGGGTTGCAGCATCAATGCACTTGCTGAACGGAACTATTCGCGTATATGGACCCACTGGGCGATCTTCGAACAACCGGCCGGAATCGGCCCCTTCGAGCAATAAGAATGCGGCGTCGGAAGCGGGCTGCGCTCGCTCCAGCAGCTTCGAGAGAGGCACTCCTTCCCATATCCCATTGCTGACAGCCGATCCGTTTGCCGTGTTTCCGGCGCATTCGAGGACGGCTTCCATGCGTTGGCTCGGAAGCTCGACCAGATCGCTGAAATCCAGCTCATAGGGTTTCGCAACTCTCCCCTCGACGCGGATCTTCCAGCGCTCTAGCGAAATCTCAGGCTCTGCAAAATGTTCGCGCACGAAAAAGAGATTCGGAGGCGTTACCGAACCATCAAGGTTTCGCAGCGGATAAGAAACGTTTTGCGGCCCGTCTGTACCAAGCGCAGGCCGTGCAAGCAAACCGCTACTTGCAAGCCAGAGTAATTCTCTTCTGGTCACCTAAAAGATCAGTGTAAAAGGCGAGCACTACGCCTGATCAACTTCTTCAGCGGCTCTATTTGCCGATTCCAAAGCGGCTTCCTGGCCCCAGTTCATCTGCGCCGCATACGCTCCGGCGAAATGGATGCGGCCCACAGGCCGGGTCGTTTCCGGCCAAAAGCGCGCAAGCTCGCCTAATTTGTAGGGAATGCGTTCGCACATGCCGGCCCACGGTTCCTTTGACCAATCGTGCACAAGAGCCTGCTCGATGTCCGCCGATTTTCCCGGATAAAGTTTCAAGAAAGTAGAAAGCGCTTGCGAAGCGGTCACACCGGCCTGCGCGCCTCCCAAAAGAATGCCGCGCGGCGTATCCACCTCATCCGCCATGCTCCACAACTCGCTGAGCCGCGGATCGGGAGGCGCCCAGTTCGGACTGATTCTGTCCGTTTTCCAAAAACGCGTCCTTGACTGAAACACAACGCGCGTCCGCGTGTAGTACGGCATCGCTTGTATGACGAACTGCTTCGCTTCAGACCATGACGGAGTTACCGGAAGCTGCCGCAGCATAACGAGCGAAATACAACTGACAAGATAATCGGCATCCCGTTTTCGTTCTTGTCCGAATTCACGATAGGTGACAGTCACGCCCGATTTGCCGTGCTGAATCGCAGATACCGGACAGCCCAGGTGAACTTTTTCACCCAACCGCGCGGCAAAGGCGTCGGTCATGAGTTGGTTGCCGCCTTTTAGTCTGAACAGTTTTTTCGTTGAAAAATCTGTGCCGCGAAGTTTCTTGATGGCAGCGGCCCAGATCAGGTTCAGAGCGGATTCGGAACCTCCGAAGAACTGCACCGCCGCTGAGGACGCGCCGTTCTGTTTCAACAGGTCCGCGACCGTAATCCGGTCAAACTGACCAAGCTTTCCGGTAAACGGATTCTTCTCGTCCTGAATTTCATCGACATACTTTTGCAGGTAAAGAAACGGCAGCTCCGGCCAGGGGCGCCCGGCTAGAAAATCGATCTCCCGCTGATTAAAACCAAGCTGACTCAGAACCGCGCGCGCGTGCAGGTCCTGCTCCGTATACATCTTCCCGTTAAAAAAGTGAACGAGATTATCTCGCCGGTGATAAGGAACGGCGGTCAGCTCAAATTCGTGAAGATAGCGCCAGTATTGGGTGTAACCCGGATAGTAAAAATGTTCAGCGCCGATATCGGCGTACAGCCCATCGGCAAACGGATCGTGCCAGGTTCTGACATGGCCGCCGGGGCGTCCACTTGCCTCGAGTACAGTCACGTCGTGTCCGCGCCGGCTCAGTTCGTAAGCACAGGAAAGACCGGAGATTCCGGCGCCGACAATGATTACGCTCTTTCTCGAGCCCTTATTGGTTGCCTTTGCTGTCGAAACCAGACTCGCGGCTAATCCGATCTTTATGATCTCGCGGCGATTGATCATTGCTCCGATAATTCAGAAAACCAGTTTTAGCGCGCCCTGTATAATTCGCGGATCGCGCGCGCTCGTTATCTGGCCGAACGTGCTATCGGACCAAGTGGTATCCGGGTTGTTGAACTGTGCATGATTTAAGAAATTGAAGAACTCTGCCCGGAATTGCAAGTTGAGCCTTTCGCCCAGAGGAAAGACTTTGTGGGCGGCGAAATCGATATTGAAGGTTCCCGGCCCGATCAGGATATTTCGTCCGGCATTGCCGAAGCTGTTGTTTGCCGGAGCGCCAAAGGCGCTGGTTGTGAACCACTCGGCGAGCCTGTCGCTAGTCGATCCATGCGTGTATTGGGGAGGTGCAACAACTTCGGCCTGGTCGTTGCCCACTTCCGGAAGACTGTACGAATAATCACCGCCGGAAGTGATGTTCAACGGGAATCCGCTTTGCCAGTTCAGGATCGCCGTCGTTTCCCAACCACCGAAGAGCGCACGTTCCACGCCCTCCTTTGGCGACGGAAGCTGCCACAAATAATTCAGCACGAAGCGGTGCGGGACATTAAAGTCAGAGACACCCCTATATGCGCGGATATCGTACGGATTGATGATATTGATGCCGCACAGATCGGTCTGATACGAAACTTCGTCGATGCTTCTCGCCCAAGTGTAATTCGCAGAAAGAGTCACGCCATGAGAGAAGCGTTTGTCGACCTCGACCTGGAGGGAGTTGTAGCTCGAATTGCCGTTGGAGGCATCTTGCGTGATCTGTTGAAACTGCTGATAGGGACGCCGCGCATCCTCATTGTCGGATGTAGCATCTGCACTGGGAAGCGGAGCATTTATATCGGTGTTATAGGAAAGGTGGGTACCTTTCGAAGCCACGTAGCCCACTCGGAGCAAGAGATTGTTCATCAACTGATGCTCCACAGTCAGGTTCCAGTTCATCACGTTGGAAGGCTTCCAGTTCGGCTGGTACGAAACCGCCAGCGAGAGCGGATTGGGGAATGCAACGTTCTGTGGAGGCACAAACGGGGCGAACTGTGCTGGAAATGGATTCGGAGTGCCGTTATAAGGATTCATGAACGGCGTTCGAAGAATTTGATATTGCGGGCTCCAGGGGGCGCTATCCACCATGTTGTTGAAAGCTTCAACGAACGGCGGTTGATTAAAGCTGCCCCATCCGCCGCGAATGGTGGTGCGGCCTTTCCCGCCGACGTTATAGGCAAATCCGAAGCGCGGTCCAAGTTGCCACCAGCTCGAATCAAAGCCCCCGGCCGGGCAACCCGAATCGCCGGCAAAAAGATAGCCGGTCGGAGCGTTCGGGAACTTTTGTGATTGTTGGCCGGGCCGGAAGCATTCGGTGCGTCCGAGCGAGTCGCCGTAGGGGACGAACGGGTCCCAACGCAAACCGAGATTCAGCACCAGTTGGCGGTTTACGCGGTAATTGTCTTGAAAAAACAAAGAGCCCAGGTTGGCCTGGCGCTCGGCAAATTCACCGCCTCCCTGAACGAATTTCCTTGCATCGCCCAGGAAGAAATCGGAAAGCGGATCACCGCTGAGATTCGTAGTACTGAACGTAAATTGGGCATTCTGGCGGAAGGTGTTGATCAGCTCCACATGCTCACGAAGAAAATCGCCCCCGATTGCCATTTCATGTGCACCGCGCACCCAGTGCAGGGTGTCGGAAACGTGGTAGTCGTGACGATTCGCCTCCGTCGGGTGGCCCGAGCTGACATTGAAGTAGCCTGATACAGTCAGGGTCAACTCCGGGGGTGTGGTGCTGGCGACCGGAATTCCGAGGCTTGTCCAACTAAATGGCGCTCCCGAAACAACGGTGCCGTTGTTCTGGTTATACGAAAAGATAAAGCTGTTGAGCACGTTCGGCGTGAAGTTGAAGGTATCCCCAACGGCGGCGCCTTGGTCCCACAGATCAAATCCACGGCCCGACGTGAGTATGTTTTGATTGCCGATCGTCGCGTCTTTTCCATAGCGGGAATAGAAATACCGCCCAAAGATACGGTTCTTAGTCTGATCGTAATCGATACGTGTCAGGAATTGATTCTCATGCTCGTTGTCCGGAAGGTTGTAATAAACCAAATTGCCGGGCGCATTGGGTTCCGGAATCAGGCTCAGCAGTTTCACGGTTGCAGGCGCGAAGTCAGCGACCGGAATCTGGTTGTTAGGGAAGGACACGCCGGTAAAGGGATTCACCAGTTGCCGCGGAATTTCCGAGAAATCCCCGCTCCGTTCGGCTAGTGACGGGACGGTTGCGGAATTTCCCTCACTTATATTGCGCGACTGCGTGCCTTGATACGAACCGAAGAAAAATAGCTTGTTCTTCAAAATCGGCCCGCCCAGACTACCGCCGAACTGGTTACGCTTGAGTTGGTCCGGCTGTGCGGCAAAGAAGTTGCGCGCGTTCAAATCGCCGTTGCGGATAAAATCGAATGCCGATCCGTGAAATTCATTTGTGCCTGATTTTGTAACGACATTGACAATCGCTCCAGATCCACGCCCATATTCCGCACTGAAGCTGTTGGTCTGAACACTAAATTCTTCGACGGCATCCGGATTAGGGAACGGATTGTTTACGTTCGTATATGGATCCTGATTACTGCTGCCATCCATGTTGTAATTCACCATGTCCGAACGCGCGCCATTGGCGCTGACCGCTTGGGCGCCGGGGTAGCTCGTGCTCTGGATGGCGCAGCCGCCGCCATTCGCATTGCCGGCGGTCAAGTCTTCCGTTCCCGGCGTCAATAAAATCAGCGCCGCGGCATTTCGTCCATTCAAGGGCAACTCGACAATCTTTTGCTGCCCGACTACCTGCGTCAAGGCTCCCGACTGGGTTTGCACCATTTCCGCATTCGCTTCGACGGTTACCGATTGTGTTGGGCTTCCGATCTCCAGACCGACGGGAACCGTCGAAGACTGGTCGGTTTTAACCTCAATCCCGCGCTGCTCAAAGCGGCGAAAGCCCGGAGCTTCTACTGTGACGCTGTAGAATCCCACTGGAAGCAACGGGAAAACATAGCTGCCATTGATTCCTGCCGTGACATCGCGGGTCAGGCCGGTATTGATATTTGTCGCCGTGACTTTGGCGCCTGCCACCGCCGCGCCGCTCGGATCGGAAACGTTTCCAGCAATGGTTCCCGTCTGATCGGCTGCCCAGAGCGCCGACGAAAGAGCAAGCAATATAACGAGAACTTTGACGCGCATAAAGGCTCCTTACCACCAAAGGTTTAGATCAGTTTCGGCGCAATCTGCTGAAAAGTCAATAGCAACAAGAAAGATTTTTTATTTATGGGAAATTTTTCTATGCAGGAGCTGACTGCCTGTGTATAATTTCTGCATGTCGCACCACGAGGATGCCCAATCATTTCAATCTGGAAATGCCCGAGTCCACATTTACCCATCCCGCGCCGCGTTGGGGGCGGCAGCGGCGGAACGAGCAGCCCGGTTAATCACCAATGCGATTGAGAAGAAGGGACTCGCCAGAGTGATTGTCGCGACCGGCAATTCGCAACTACCGCTGGTGGAAGCGCTCGTTCAACACAAACTTGATTGGAAGAACGTTGAAATCTTCCACATGGACGAGTATGCCGGAATGCAAGCCGATCATCCTGCCAGCTTTCGCCTCTGGATTAAAACGCGAGTCGAGGATAAGGTACATCCGGGAAAAGCAAACTATCTGGCAGGGGATGCTGCAGATCTGAACGCCGAAATGGAGCGCTACTCGAAACTGCTGAATGCCGCGCCCGTTGACCTCGCTTTTGTCGGCTTTGGAGAGAATGGGCACATCGCATTTAACGACCCGCATGTGGCCGATTTTAATGATCCGGCTACGGTCAAACGCGTGATGCTGGACGACATTTCGCGGCGGCAGCAAGCCGGCGAAGGACATTTCAAGGATTTCGATTCAGTTCCGCAAGAAGCGCTCACCGTCACGTGCGCTGGCCTCTTTCGGGCCGATGCCTGGGTGTGCTGTGTGCCGGAGCGGCGCAAAGCGGAAGCGGTACGAAATGCGTTGGAGGGCCCGATCGCCGAATCATGCCCCGCCTCATTGGTGCGCCGGCATCCGAATGCCGATGTATACCTGGATGCTGAATCAGCCTCGCTATTATCGGCAAAGGTGCGGGATGCGGTAATCGCTCACTCGTAAATGGAGGCCCTGCCCAAAGCAATGAAGAAGATTTGCTCACTTGTCCTAGCCGGTAGCGCAGCTAGTCTGTTTTGTTTCTCCGCCACGCTCAGCGCAGCGTCCGTCGAGCTGAAGCGTTCACAAACACAGGTTGACGTAACAGTTGACGGAAAGCCGTTCACGACATACTACTTCAACGCTGGAACAGCGAAACCGTATCTGATGCCATTACGAACGGCATCGGGAGTAATTGTTACGCGAGCCTACCCCGTACTCAACGACGTCTCGATGGCGGACCCGCATACGCCCTCATTTGAGCCACATCAGCGTCCGCTTTATTTTGGGCACGGAGACATCGATGGCCTGGACTTTTGGCAGGAACAGGTTTTCGACAAATACTACACGGATCACGGTCATCAGGCATACGGGCACATGGTTCTGAAGAGCGTGGAACAGCCTGGCGAGGGAAGCGATGCCGGCAATACGATCCGCGCCCGTTTTACCTTAAACACTCCGAATAATCGCGTGATCGGCGAAGAAAGCCAATCCTTCACGTTTAGCGGTGATGATAAAACGCGCATCATCGATTGTGAATTCGTCCTGTACGCCACCAACGGGCCGCTGGACATCGGCGATACCAAAGAGGGCACGTTCGGCATTCGGCTGGCGCCTGAGCTAAGCGGTTCGCACGCGCATATGTTGAATTCGAAAGGCGCCGAAGGAGAGAAGGCAATTTGGGGCAAGCCCGCGGACTGGGTTGACTATTCCGGAACGATGTCCGGAAAGAAAGTGGACATAGCGGTGTTCGATAGTCCCAAGAGCTTTCGTCATCCGACAACCTGGCACGCTCGCGCATATGGACTGTTTGCAGCGAATCCTTTCGGCTTGCGCGAGTTTACACGCGACCCAAACAAAGATGGAAGCTGGGCGATCCCGGAAGGAAAATCGCTCACGTTCCGGTACCGCGTGCTGATCGGCGAAGGCGGTCTCTCGGCGGATCAAATTAATGAAGCCTACCGTCAATACGCCTCTCAGCAATGAGGACCACGTCCAACGTCCCCGCCTGGCGGCAAAAGACCGCAGGCGCTGGTGGATCATCTGGACCCTGCTCTGTTCCACCGCCATTAATTACATAAACCGCCAGACGCTGTCTGTCCTTGCTCCGGTCATTACGAAAGAGTTCCATCTCGACCATAGCCAGCTTTCCACTATATTCAGCGCGTTCCAGGTTTCGTATGCGCTCACGTGGCTGATCGGCGGCGTGTTTCTGGATATAGTCGGCACGCGCCTGGGCCTTTCAATCGGAGTGATCTGGTGGTCCATCGTCAGCATCTTGACCAGCTTTGCGAATTCCGTTTTTTCATTCAGCATTTTGCGCTTTCTGCTGGGAATTGGCGAGGGCCTCAACTGGCCCGGTGCGAGCAAAGCTGTTGCCGAGTACTTCCCCGCAGAAGAACGCAGCACTGCGGTCGCAATATTCGATAGTGGTTCAAGCGTGGGGGGAGCCGTAGCGGCCATCGCAATTCCGTGGATTGCTTTGCAGTTCGGATGGCGTTCCGCGTTTGCATTCTCAGGCGTGCTCGGCTTTCTATGGCTCGCTTTGTGGTTGACGGTGTATCCGCGTTCAAAGTCACACGTAAGAAAACAGCAAACCACTCTGAAGCTAACCGATGCCAAGAGCTGGCTCCCAATTCTGAAACAGCGTGAAACCTGGGCAATCGTACTGGGGCGTTCGCTGACTGATCCCATCTGGTGGTTTTATGTTTTCTGGCTGCCGCAGTATCTCAGCGACACACGCGGCTTTAGTCTAAAGGAAATTGCAATTTTCGCCTGGATTCCATTCGTCGCGGCAGACGCCGGAAATTTCGCGGGAGGACTCACTTCCGGTGCATTGGTAAAGCGCGGCATGCCGGTTCTGCGCGCACGAAAGTGGATCTGCGTCGTAAGTTGTATTCCGCTACTGGCCGGAATTCCCGCAGTGCTCGTCGCAAGTCCCTTCTCTGCCCTGGCCTTCATTTGCGTCGCATTGTTCGGGTTTGCCAGTTGGTCCACCATGGGCTTGACTC